>PKDT01000043.1 GCA_002863085.1 Flavobacteriales bacterium | reverse complement strand
TTATTACCAACAATTAAAATAGGGATACCCTTTTTGTTTAAAATTTCAAGTGTGTTTAGCCAAACATCATTATTAGAAATGATTAAAACTTGTGGTTTGATCTTATCTATGAATAATTTCATCCTTGAATATATATCAATAGGCATTAGAGAGAACGACTTAATGTATTTGTCATATTTGAAATACTTAATACCAGAGACAGAGGAAAATGTAAGAAATATATTTGAGTTAATTTTATTTAAATCTTTAAGAAGAAATTTAATACTCTCATATTCACCAACTGAGGAGCAATGTATCCATATACACTCACTTTTTGAACTTTTAATTTTTTTAAAAATCAATTTTTGCTCTGTGAACCACAAACTTAATTTATTGGGTAGTACTTTACGAAATAACGACAGTAAAAAAAAGGATCTAAGTACTAGATTGTACATTTTTTTCAAATTTAGTATATGTAATATTTTTCGCTAGTTCTTTGTGAGATTGGAATAATAAATCCAGTTTTAATACCAAAAATTAAGTCATGTCTTTTTTCATTGTCAAAAGACTGAGAGTTGTAATTATATCTCCTAAGGCTTCTTGTAAAGCCCTGTATGGTTTCAAGTCCAATTTTGAAGCGAATATTATTTTTTTTGCTCACATGTAAATATCCCAGAAACTGCTTTGCCATTGGACCTCCCGATAACCTGTCATATCCCTTTATTAATTCATCATCTAGTTGTGGTAATTGAACTGTTAGAGTCTCGATAAAAATTTTATGATAAATATATCCAACACCAAATAGCATAAGAAAACCACAATAGTTTTTCTTTGAATTAAATTTTAAAAACTTTCCAACACTAATATCTGCAGTACCTCCTCTTTGAAATAATCTTATGGTTGGTATTTCACCGTTTTGACTAATCAAGTAACCATTATTTCCATCAATTGACTCAAATATGTTATTTTCTTTAACATTAGAACCAAAATTAAATCCAAATTCAAATGACAAAAACATATCTTTATTTGTTTTGTACATCAGGGAACTACTTATGTTTGAACTGTTCCCAAATCTTTTAGATAAATCCCCTGCAGGTACTTGGAGGGAGTGATTGAGAGAAAAAAGAAATGTACGAGAATTATTTTTATTAACTATTTCTTGTGAAGCGCAAAAAAACACTCCGCTCAATACTAATATTAAAGTTTTGCTCATATCTCAAATTTAAATAAAAAGATAATATCAATTTATTTTAAATTATATTTAGTTTTTATTTTTGAAGTCAAATGAAAAAAGAAAAAAATATTCTTATTACTGGCGAGTCAGGTTTCATTGGATCTCACTTGATCGATTTTTTTGTTAGAAATTATTCAAAATACAACATATATGGGCTAGATGTTTTGTCTTACGCGTCAAACAAAAAATTAACAAATCATTTATTTGAATTTCCTAACTATTTTTTTGAAAAACTAGATATTAGAAATCGTGATGAAATATTTAAATTTTTTAAAGAAAATGCAATAACTGATGTAATTAATCTTGCTGCTGAATCACATGTTGATAATTCTATCTCAAATCCTATCCTATTTGCTGAAACTAATATTATAGGTACCATAAATCTTTTAGATGCTTTTAAAAAATATTCAAGTGGTAGATTTCATCATGTTTCTACAGACGAAGTCTTTGGTGATCTAGGTCCAAATGACAAGCCTTTCAATGAAATGTCACCTTATTTACCTAACTCCCCATATGCTGCTTCAAAAGCATCTTCAGATCATTTTGTGAGAGCGTATCACAAAACCTTTAACTCTGATGTAATAATTACAAATTGTTCAAATAACTTTGGACCTCACCAACATGCAGAAAAATTTATACCAACTGTTATTAATTCAATAAAAAACAATAAGTTAATTCCAATTTATGGTAACGGAAAAAACATTAGAGATTGGCTTTATGTGAAAGATCACGTAAGTGCAATTGATTTAGTTTTTCACAATGGCATGAGCGGAAATACATATAACATTGGTGCAAATAATGAACTTTCAAACAATGAACTTGTAAGTTTGATTTGTGACATTTTTATGGAAAAAAAATATCACGATAGACCTAAAGAATTAGTTTCTTTTGTTTCAGATAGACCTGGACACGACAGAAGATATGCGGTAGATTGTAATAAAATTAAAAAAAATCTTTCGTGGGTATGTCAATATGATTTTAAACAATCTTTGTCAGATACTATAGATTGGTATTTTAAAAAATCAGATTAATACTTTGGAGGAACTAATATTTCGATTAATTCTTTTGTTTAGTCCTGTAAGAACATTGCCTGGACCTACCTCGCTAAAACTATTGGCTCCATCATTAATCATGTTTTGAATTGTTTGATACCACATTACAGGTTTTACTAATTGACTGATGATATTTTTTTTGATCTTAGTAGGATTATTTTCTCCAACTGCGTTAACATTTTGATATATAGGACATATTGGTTTTCTAAATTCTATCTGACTAACTGCTGTTTCAAGGTTTTTTTTTGCTGACTCCATTAATGGAGAATGAAAAGCACCTCCTACTGGAAGAATTATAGCTCTTTTGGCGCCATGATCTTTTAAGACCTGACATGTTTTTTCAACGGAATTTAATTGACCAGAAATTACAATTTGATTTGGAGAGTTATAGTTCGCAGTAACTACAACTCCGCTTTGATTTTCGCAAATTTGTTCGACTAGCTTTGATTCGAGACCAATTACGGCAGCCATAGTTGAGTTATTTTCTTCACACGCTTTGTGCATTGCATTTGCCCTTTGAACAACAAGATTTAGTCCATCTTCGAAAGAAATCACTTTTGCCGCAGTTATAGCAGAAAACTCACCCAGAGAGTGACCAGCTACCATATCAGGATTAAAGTTAGTTATACAGTTTGCCAAAATTACAGAATGGATAAATATTGCAGGTTGTGTGACATTTGTTTTCTTTAAGTCTTCATCGCTACCTTCAAACATTAATTTAGTTATATCAAAATTCAAAACACTGTTGGCTTTTTCAAACATTTGCTTTGCGCTTTCATTTGAATTATATAATTCAAATCCCATACCTGGAAATTGCGAGCCTTGACCAGGAAAAATAAATGCTTTCATAATTTGAGATTTTAATTTATGATTTATGAATAAGACTTGACCATGTTTCGTGAGAAATGTCACAATTGAATTTACTGTTTGGAGCTAAAAGTACTGAAACCGCATCGTGTGAGTGTAAGGATTCTTGATGAGAGCATATGATTCTAAAGTCTAAAATATTTTTGTGACTATTTAATTCTTTGAAAATAAGTCTTACCGCATCTTCAACAAATTTTAAATATGATCCATTTAATTCAGCAAATGCCATTTCGTCTTCTCTTTTTACCATTACTTGAGTTTCGGTTTTGAGTGCATTTGCACACAATAAGTGAATATCTTCTATGAACATGTTATCATCAGTTTCGATTGATATTCTTGCTACAGATCTTTGGGAGTGTGCTACAGTAGCTTTATTCCTGTGTTCTCTAGCATGCTCAGATAATTCGTACGAACATGGACAGGCTGATGAATAAACAAAGTCAAAATGAAACTTTTTTTTAACTTTTTCAAATTCATCAATATCTGCTTCATAAGAAACGTTGTAATATTGATATCCTTCATTATTTGATCTGAGCGAATTTAAAATTATTGGATACGAAAAATTTAAATATAATTTTGCTCTAGATGCATCTAGCTCTTGTTTGAAGCTACTCAAAATATTTTCTATATTATCAAAAATTATATCATCTTTGAATTTATAAAATGTTCTCATGATCCTGGACATGTTGATACCTTTTTTATTTGCATCTAAGGATACAGTTCCAGTAACTCTTGTTTCGAGCTGAACAATTTCTCCGTTCTTTTTTTTAAATTTGATTGGTAATCGAAAATTGTGACTTCCAACGTGTTGAATAAAAACAGGAGATCCGTTTATAAGATTTGATGGCCCATTTTGAAGATCCGGAAAATCTTGAATATCTTTCTTTGATGGTTTATAGTTAGTATCGTATTTTTTTTCAGTTATCCCCATGTTGTGTTTATTTTTTATTTCCAAAATATTCGAAAAAGTTATTTTCGGTTTCATTAACCCTTATCTTGTAAAGCTGACCACCTAGTAATCTAATTGGCTCTTGTAATTCTTCCCATATCTGAATACACAGGTTCTCAGTAGTTGTTATTTTATCTTTCATAAATTCTACATCATTCAAATAATTGTGATCTACTTTAGATATTACTTTTGATTTAATGATTTTTTTTAGATCTTTCAAGTCAACAATCATTCCAGATTTTGAATCAACTTTTCCAGTTACCGTGACAAAAAGTTCATAGTTGTGACCATGCATTTCAAAACATTTTCCAAATAACTTTTTATTTTCAGTTTTGTCAAAACTTGAATTTAATAACCTGTGGGCGGATGAAAATCTTTCTCTTCTTGTAATGTACATATTTAAATTATTTTAGTTCGTTTCTAATTTCTTCAAGTTGATATTTAATTTTTTGTAGATTTTGAATTATTTCAAAATTTTTCTTTACACCAAATTTATTTTCCCTGATTTTCTTTTTTGCTCCATCGATAGTAAATTTTTTTTCTTTGAGTAAATGGTAAATTAATTTGATATTATCAAGATCATTTTGAGTAAAAATTCTGTTCCCTTTAGAGTTTTTCTTTGGTCTGATAACATCAAATTCTTTTTCCCAATAACGAATTAGGGAGCTATTAACGTTAAGAAATTTAGAAATTTCACCTATAGAGTAATATAGTTTTTTTTCAATTTTAGTCATTTATATTAATCGAATGATTGATTTTCCTGAGATGCAATGTTTAGCATTTGTTCATATTCTTCAGGACTTAAATCGTTATGATAAAAATTAACAGGGTTTATTTTTTGTTTTTTATATCTTACCTCATAGTGTAAGTGTGGAGCAGTTGACTTTCCTGTATTTCCAACATGACCGATTAAGTCGCCTCTTTTAACCTTTTGTCCTTTTTTAACAAGTACTTTGTCAAGATGAGCATAAAAACTTTGGTAGTCATATCCGTGATCAATTAGTATGAAATTACCATAATCCTTTTTACTTCCCGTTTTTTTAATTTTTTCAACTTTACCATCACCCGTTGCGTAAATATGAGTTCCTACAGGAGCAGAAAAATCCATACCATGATGAAATTTTTTTGTTTTGTAAATTGGATCAATTCTCATCCCATAACCAGATGCCATCCTTTTAAGGTTTTCATTTGAAATTGGTTGTATTGCCGGTATACTTGCGAGCATGTCTGCTTTATTATTTGCCAAATCAATGATTTCGTCAAATGATTTTGATTGAATAAATAATTGTTTTTTGAGCCTATCAATATTTTTTTGTGTTTCTATAATGAGTTTAGAATTACTAAAACCTTTGTATTGTTCGTATCTGTTAGCGCCACCAAAACCTGATCTTCTTATTGTATTATCGATAGGATCAACTCCAAAGATCATTCGGTATATGTTATCATCCCTATTCTGAATATTATCAAGAACTTTTTCAGCATTTCCTAGTTGCTGTTCTAGAGATTTATATTGTATGTGAAGATTGCTTATTTCTCTTTTTAATTTTTTTTCTTCTGGAGAATCAAAATTTGATATAAAAACTACAATCATTAACGAAGCAATTAGTGAAGAGCCAATAAAATACTTAAGAATGTAAGAAAACCATGTGTCATGACTTTTGATTTCTTTATAACTTAAATCTTTGTTGTCGAAGTAAAATTTTTTATTGTTCCCAATCATTATTTATGATTTAGTTGTCAAAAAACAAATAGTTTGTAAATTTATGCAATTATTTTCAATAGACTGAATATAAAATAGTTTTAAATTTGAAACAAAGCCGCAAATAATGAACTCCCATCAAATTAGGCAAAAATTTATTAATTTTTTTCAAAAAAGAAATCACGAGTTTGTAAAGTCTTCTCCAATTAGTCTCAAAGATGACCCCTCATTACTTTTTGTTAACGCTGGAATGAATCAGTTTAAGGATTTTTTTTTAGGAACTCGATTAGCTCCGCACGACAAAATTGTAAACTCACAGAAATGCTTGAGAGTATCGGGAAAACACAACGATTTGGAAGAAGTTGGTCATGACACATATCACCACACAATGTTTGAGATGTTGGGTAGTTGGTCTTTTGGGGATTATTTTAAACAAAATGCAATAGAACTAGCATGGAAATTTTTGACAGATGAATTAAAAATTTCAGAAGACAGATTATATGTTACATATTTTGAGGGAACTCCTGAGGAAAATATTGAGGAAGATATTGATACTTTTAAAATATGGAGTAAAACTATTAGTAAGAATAAAATTATTGCAGGTAAAAAGAAAGATAATTTTTGGGAAATGGGAAAAATTGGTCCTTGTGGCCCTTGTACAGAAATTCATATCGACCTGAGAGAAGAAAATGATATTAGCTCAACTGATGCAAGAAAACTAATTAATAGAGATCACCCCCTTGTTATTGAAATTTGGAACATAGTTTTTATTGAGTTCAATAGGTCTAGTGATGGAAAATTAACTCCGCTTCCAAAAAAACATGTTGATACTGGTATGGGTTTTGAAAGACTTTGTATGGTGATGCAAAACAAAAAATCAACCTATGATACTGATTTATTTGAAAATCTTATTAAAAAACTTGAAAAACAAACTGGATATAAATATGGGGCAGACAAAAAGAAAGATATTGCATGTCGAGTAATTGTTGATCATATTAGAGCAATAGTTTTTTCTATTGCTGATGATCAGTTACCGTCAAATACTGGCGCAGGCTATGTTGTCAGAAGAATATTGAGGAGAGCGGTAAGGTATGGTTATACTTTTCTCGACCTTCAAAAACCTTTCCTGTTCAATTTTGTTGATACTTTAGGTTCTATGTTCCATGAAGTCTTTTCTGAGGTCAATGATAAAAAGGATACAATTAGCTCAGTAATTTTAAATGAAGAGAAAATGTTTTTTAAAACATTGGAAAAGGGTCTTTTAATGATTAATGAATTGATTGAAAAAAATCTTGATTTGAAAAAAAGAATTTCTGGTAAAGAAGTTTTTACCCTTTATGATACATATGGCTTTCCTCCAGATCTGACTTCTTTGATTTTAAAAGAAAAGAAACAACAGTTCGATATTCTTGAATTTGAAAATGAGATGATAAAACAAAAGAAAAGATCTAAAGCCAATTTAGATTTTTCAACAAATGTGGGGGATTGGTTTGTTGTAAATAATTCAAAAATTGAGGGTTTTGACGGGTATGAAAATACTAATTTATCCTCTAGAATTTCAAAGTACAGATTTGTTAAAAGTTCTGATGGAATATCAACTCAGATAGTTTTTAATAGAACTCCATTTTATGCTAGGGGCGGAGGACAGGTTGGAGATACTGGGTATTTTAAAAAAAAATGCTCTAGCGAAAATAAAATATTGAAAAAATATTTTGTAAGTGATACTTTTAATGAAAATAGTTTAATAATTCACTTGGTCAAGTCTGAAATTAGTGATTTAGATACTAGTGAATATACACTTGAACCAAATCTTAATGATAGAGATTTGATCTCAAAAAATCATTCTGCAACTCATATTTTACACCACATTTTGAGATTGAAATTAGGAAAACATGTTGAACAAAGGGGGTCATATGTTGATAAATCCCGATTGAGATTCGATTTTTCTCATTTTGAAAAGATTGATGAAAATTGTCTGAAAGAAATTGAAAACGACGTAAATACTTTTATTCAATCATCATTTCAACTAATTGAAACAAGGAATGTGAGCTTAAAAGAGGCAAAAGATATGGGCGCAATCTCTTTATTTGGCGAGAAATATCAAGACAAAGTCAGAGTTATTGAATTCGGAAAATCTAAAGAATTATGTGGAGGTACGCATGTTCAAAATACTATTGAAATCTCCGTTTTTAAAATCATTTCAGAATCTTCGGTTTCCTCTGGTGTTAGACGAATTGAGGCACTTACTGGTTTGACTGCCTTTGAATTTTTGAATAACGAATATAATAGATTTTGCGATTTAAAAAAACTTACCAAAAGTTCAGATAATATCAATGACTTTGTAGCTGACTTAATTAAAAAAAATAAAGAATTAAAAAAATATCATGATCGTCAAAATGTGATTACTTATAGTAATATTTTAGAAAAAATAACATCGCAAATGATTGAGTTTAGTAAGTTTAAATTAATATTATCGAATGTCAATGTTAATCCCTCCGATATGAAAAATATTTGTTTCGATATTCTAAAAAAAGTTGACAATATTATTATTGTTTTAATAACAAATTGGAATAACAAACACATAATTAATATTGCAGTTAGCAAGTCGATTTGTGACAAGGGTATTATAAATTCGAAATTTATTCTTGATGAGTTTGGCGATTTAATTCAAGCAAAAGGCGGGGGACAGCTTTTTTATGTAGTTGGCTCAGTTAACAAAATTTCTGGTTCTGATTCATTTTTTAAAGCCATTAAAAATAAAATTAAAAATCTTTAAAAAGATCTTTGTCAACAATATTTGGTAATGTGACTTTTAAAAGCTTTTCTTTCTTCATGGCTGTTTTTATAGCCGATATGGCACCCTTATTTCTCGCCCATGATCTCCGAGCTATTCCATTATTCACGTCCCAGTGTAACATGTCTCGTAAATTTATTTCTGCTTCTTTACTGCCGTCTAAAACCATCCCAAATCCACCATTTATAACTTCTCCCCATCCAACTCCACCACCATTGTGAATTGAGACCCAGGTAGCCCCTCTAAAACTATCACCAATAACATTATGCATTGCCATATCTGCAGTAAATTGTGAGCCGTCATATATGTTAGAAGTTTCTCTGTATGGTGAGTCTGTTCCAGAAACTCCATGGTGATCTCGGCCAATAATAACAGGTCCAATTTCTCCTTTTTTTATCGCTTTGTTGAAGGCACTTGCAATTGCAATTCTTCCATCACTATTTGCATATAAGATTCTAGACTTGGACCCTACAACCAGTTTATTTTTTTTTGCAGACTTTATCCAATCAATGTTATCTCTCATTTGTAAAGAAATTTCTTTTTCACATGACTTAATTAATTTTTCAAGCGTTTTTTGAGCTATTTTATCAGTTTTTTCAAGATCACTGTCTTTACTACTGGCACATATCCATCTAAATGGTCCAAATCCATAATCAAAACACAATGGACCCATTATGTCTTGAACATAAGAAGGGTACTTAAAGCCTCCGTCATTATTTAAAATTTCAGCTTTTGCTCGTTTAGCTTCAAGGAGAAATGCGTTTCCATAGTCAAAAAAATAAGTTCCTCGTTCAACGTGTTTGTTAATTATTGCAACATGTTCTCGTAGAGTTCTCTGAACATTTTTTTTGAATTCTATGTAATCATTTTTAATCAGTTTTACAGCTTCTCCAAAAGACATTTTATTAGGAAAATATCCCCCATCGAATGGGTTGTGAAGAGAGGTCTGATCAGATGCAATATCAATAAAAATATTTTCAGCGTAGAATTTTTCCCAAACATCGACTATATTTCCGTTAAAACCAATTGCTTCAATTTTGTTTAATTCTTGGGCTTTTCTAACTCTCACAACTAATTCATCTAAGTCTGAAATAATAACATCAACCCAACCTTGACTGTGTCTTTTTTCAATAGCCTTTTTATTAACTTCTACAGTTACACTAAGAAGTCCAGCAATCTTTGCAGCCTTAGGTTGAGCTCCACTCATTCCCCCGAGTCCAGACGATAGAAATAATTTTAACTTTTTGTTATTTTTCCCCTTCATTCTGATTGCATTCAGAATTGTAATAGTTGTACCATGAACTATTCCTTGTGGCCCAATGTACATAAATGATCCAGCAGTCATTTGACCATATTGTGTGACCCCTAATGCATTGAACTTATTATAATGTTGGGGTTGTGAGTAATTTGGTATCATCATACCGTTAGTAACTACAACTCTTGGTGCGTTTTCATTTGACGGAAATAAGCCCAGTGGATGGCCAGAGTAAAGAACTAATGTTTGATTATCAGTCATCTCAGAAAGATATTTCATCGTGAGAAGGTATTGTGCCCAATTTTGAAAAACTGACCCATTCCCTCCATATGTTATAAGTTCTTCAGGATGTTGAGCTATTTCGTTATCAAGATTGTTACTAATCATAAGCATTATTGCTGCAGCTTTTGATGATTTATGAGGAAATTCATCGATACTTCTGCAAGTTATTTTATATTTAGGTTTGTATCTAAACATATATATTTTTCCAGTGTTTTCAAGTTCTTCAGAAAACTCATGGATTAGTTTAGAGTGAGTTTTTTTTGGAAAATAGCGCAGGGCGTTTTCAAGTGCTAGTTTTTTTTCATTGACTGTAAGGTTATGTTTTTTAGCTGGGGCATGATCTAAATTAGGATTTTTTTTTGGTGCAGGTGGTAGCTCTTTTGGGATTCCTTGTTTTATTAATTTAAAAAATGTTTTCTTATCCATAATTTTTTTTTTCATAGGGGCAGTTGAGACAATTAGATTTACAACAATATCCTCTTTTCAAGTGATATCTCTCAGTAAAAACCATATTCCCTTCCGCATTGAAATAATAATCTTCATTGTCCGTGTGATTTTTGGTACTCATTTTTTTAATCATTTAATTTCGAACAGACTATATATTCAATTGTAATATTATTTTCAGTACCATATGGAGTTACATCATCAAAATTCAATAAGCCATCATTATCAATATCATCATCATTAATATTTAATATTCCATCATTATCTATGTCATTGCTTTCAACAATTCTTAGCCCTGTTGTATAAATACTTAAATCAATTATCGATAGATTTGCTCCCTCAAGCTGATTAATCTCAATATAGCTTTCAGGAATTCCGTCATAATCTAAGTCTTCTTCTCCTGGTGTAATTAAATTTCCCCAGGAAATTTCCTCCCAAGTGTCATCATTTTTACAACAATTTAGATTGCCTTTAATTTTTGTAAAATCTCCGTTAAAAGTCTCAAGATCATAGATTGAACATTGGTAACATTCCTCTTTCTCACATGATATAACTAAAATAAAAAAAAAGATTAGGAGAAATTGTGAAAATTTTACAAACATGAGTTAGATTTACAACTAAAATAAATATTAATTGAATTTAAAAATTCCTAGTCCTTTAACCAAGATAAATAGTCATTTTTTAAAAAATAAAGGCGTCGAGCTGTATATTAAAAGAGATGATTTAATTCACGAAATAATATCTGGAAACAAGTGGAGAAAATTGAAATATAATTTTTTACATGCAAAAAAAAGTAAAATTAAAAATATTGTTTCATTCGGAGGAAAATATTCTAACCACCTACATGCTTTAAGTTTTGTCTCAAAACAATTCAAAATTCAATCAATTGGTATAGTTAGAGGTGAAAGAGAAAAAAACTTAAACCATACTTTATCATTTTGTATAGAAAATGGTATGAAATTAATATTTATTGATAGGTCAAGCTACAGAACTAATAAATATGACAAGAAGTTTTTAGAAAATATTAAAACTAGCCAAGGCAACTTTTATTTACTTCCAGAGGGTGGAAATAACAAATTAGGTGTTAAAGGATGTAAAGAGATTATTTCAGAAATTGATATTGAATTCGATTACTTTTGTAGTTCAGTTGGTACTGGCTGCACTGCATCAGGAGTTATCCAAAAATTACCTTCCAATAAAAAGTTTATTGGATTTTCCCCTTTTAAAAAAAATCATGAGCAAATTTCAGTAATTCAAAATCATTGCTCAAATGAAAAAAAAAACTGGTATATTTTTACTGATACTGAATTTGGAGGTTTCGGGAAATTTAATAAGGAACTTTTGGATTTTATAAATGAATTTTATCATGAACACAAAATCAAATTGGATCATATTTATAACGGCAAGCAACTTTTTAATTTATTCATTTTAATCAAAAAAAATTTCTTTCCAAAAAAAACACGTATAATTGCCCTACACACTGGTGGTATTCAAGGGCTTGAAAGTTTAAATAAATTTATATGAAATACTTCTTTTTTTTATTTCTAATTTTTGGGATTATCAAATCCCAAACTCCAAATGATTACATACGAAATTTTAAAGACATGGCAATTAATGAAATGCATATTTATAGAATCCCAGCCAGTATTACTTTGGCTCAAGGTATATTGGAGTCGGCAAGTGGCATGAGTAAGTTGGCAACCGAAGCAAATAATCATTTTGGCATCAAGTGTCATGTAAACTGGAATGGTCAAAAAACTTATCATGATGATGACGAAAAACAAGAGTGCTTTAGAAAATATGACTCTGTAAAGGATTCCTATCGAGATCATTCAATTTTTCTTTCAGACAGAAAAAGATATTCATTTTTATTTGATTTACGAACAGATGATTATAAAGGTTGGGCTAAAGGTTTGCAGAAGGCTGGATATGCCACGAGTAAAACATATTCCAAAAAATTAATTGAGTTAATTAAAAAATATAATTTAGACTCATTTGATGATTCCAAAAAAAGCAACCAATTATTTGTTAACGATAATGACTTTAATAAAAATCAAAAAACAGAAGTTTTTTCTGATAACTATATAAAGTATGTTATAGTTGAGCGGGGTCAAACAATATCTGATATAGCTGAAAAATATGAACTATGGATTTGGGAAATTTTAAAATATAATGAGTGTGATATTGAGGTTGAGTTGATTGAAGGTGATAGAATTTATCTTCAGCCAAAAAGAAAAAAGTCTAAACAAAAAAATCATGTAGTAAAGGAGGGTGATTCAATGTATTCAATATCACAAGCTTACGGCATAAAATTAAAGTTCTTATATAAGTATAATAGAATGGATATTGGAACGGAGCCCTTCATAGGGCAAAAATTGAATTTAAATAAAAAAATAAAATTCAATTAACTATATAATTATAAATTGTTCCCTCTTGACTTCCGATAATTAAATTTATGTACCCCTGTTTTATATTGTTTGTAGTATAACTGTAATCTGTTGTCCCGTAGTATGGTTCGGTGTGTAGTCTACCATTTTGATTTATTAAATAAGTTAAATTTTCTGTTTTACACTGTGTAGCAATGAAGATTGAGTCATTTTTATATATAACTCTTGGTTTTGTTAGTTTTTTATTAAGGCTAATATCAAATTCTTTTAAATTAGATTTATATGAAATATTATTAAGATTCAGAACTAATGTATAGTTTTCATTTTTAAGGAAAAAATCATCTTCTCCAAGATTTTGAATGGTCAGTTCTTCAAATCTGCCATCAAAATATATAGAAATTAACTTTCCAAAATCGTCTTGCATTAATAATTTACTGTTTTTTAAGTTTGAGCCTTTTATTAAATTTACTTTGTTCTTAGATCTTTGAATTTTTTTAGCTATGTTAATTCTGCTTTGCCCTCGTCTGTTTAAGAAATGAACCTGCCCGTTGTCTTCACTTACAATTATGTAATCTTTATTAAATAATTGTATTATCTCAGGGGTCATAGATATTTTGGAAGAAGTTCGATTGAATTCCCATCCTCTAATAACTTTTCCCCTTTTATCCAACATTTGAAGTTCATTTTCCATTGCAATTAAAATTCTATAATTTTTATTATTGTCGTAATCAAAAACAGCTATTGGTACAGACATATTCTTTTTTGTTTCAATTGGAAATGGTTTGACATTATTTCCATTTCTATCAATTAAGTAAATAGAATCCCGTGTGTTAAACATCCATTGGTATTTATTATTGTTGAAAGCATCGATTTGGTTAACATCTCCTATTATTGAGTTTCCAATTTTTCTA
>PKDT01000062.1 GCA_002863085.1 Flavobacteriales bacterium | reverse complement strand
CGATCATCAATACTTAATATTTTTGCGGGATTTGAAGTGATTAGTTTTAGTGCATTTTCTTTACTTAGTCCGTAACTAACTGATGTGCCGGCTAAAAATGGAAGATTCCTTGAACCCATTCTTTCCATGTCTCCATGGTAGTCAAGACAGAATAAAATTCCTGCATCATGAAGAATTTTTGGAGTTTTGAACTTTTGATCAATATCATCATCAATATGTCTTGGAAGACTGTGAATCCTGCCTAGAACTATCGGAACTTCATATTTTTTAATGAAATCTGTAATTCTCCACGAATCAGAGGCTCCAACAATTACATATTTTTTTATGTTATAATTTTCTGCGAATAAAATGGCACTCTTTATCCCGTTAACACTGTTTGCTCTAATAAATAATGTTTGCCTTCCTTCAAAAATGCCCTTCATCGATTCTAATCTCAAGTCATAGCTACTATTATCAGTACTGTATTTTTGGGCATCTTCAAAAAAACTTTTAAGTTCAATAATTAGTTGATCATTTTTTTTTGTCTTTTCATCCTCTTCATCATGATCTTTGTCAGATGCGGTAAAATCGTGGCTGTGTGTCCATCTGTGGTGATGATGTATTTCAGGCCAATTTATATGAATGCCGTCATCTTTTAAATAAGTTGCATCACTCCAGTTATGACCATTTAGTTTCATAATTGAGGAAGTTCCGGTGATGAGTCCACTTCCTCTCGGAGTTACTTGCGCCATTAATATCCCGTTGTTCTTGACAGTTGAAACAACAACTGACTCAGCGTTGTAAGCGATTTGAGATCTTACATTTGGATTAAATTTTCCAACTTCTTTTTCATCTCTACTTGCTCTAACTGCGTCTATTTCTACTAGTCCGAGTGATGAGTTGGGTAAAATAAATGTAGGATATATACTTTTACCCATACCATCAATAATTTCATAATTTTCTCTTTGATAATTAACAGAGTCTTTATGACCAATTTCTTTAATTTTTCCGTTATTTATTATAATTGTTGCATTTTCAATTACAGTTCCGTTACCAATGTGTGCTGTACCTCCAATAATAACGAATTTATTCTCTTGAGAAAAAGATGTATGAACAATAAATAATATCAAAATTGTTAAACTTCTAATCATTCTCTTTAATGTTAAGTTTTGAAATTAGTCTGGCCCTTTCAGATTTGATTATTTCTCTTTGCTTTTGGTCTTCTTCTTGCGAAAAATAACATCTTCCGTCCACATATGTTCGTTCAACTTTAGAGTAAACTGATAAAGGATTGCCTGACCATAACACGATGTCTGCTTCTTTACCCGCTTTTAAACTACCAACAAATTCATCAATTTCAAGCATCTTTGCTGGATTCAATGTGATGGATTTCCATGCATCTTCATGTGAGGCATTACCATATTTTACCATTTTAGCAGCTTCATGGTTTAGGCGTCTTCCCATTTCAGCATCGTCGGAGTTGATAGCGGTATTTACCCCTGCAATATTCAATAAAGCAGCGTTGTACGGGATTGCATCGTTAACTTCATATTTATAAGCCCACCAATCAGAAAATGTAGATGCACTTGCACCATGATTTTTTAGTTCTTCAGCAACTTTATAACCTTCAAGAATGTGAGTAAATATATTGATGTTAAATTCGAATTTTTCGGCAATATCCATCAGCATTAAAATTTCAGATTGTACATATGAGTGACACGTAACATATCTCTCTTTATTTAGAACTTCAACTAATGCATCTAGTTCAAGGTCTCTGCGTGGCTTTGGATTTTTTTTATTTTTTTTGTGAAGTTGAAGTTTTTTGTCATAATCAAGTGCACGAGTAAACGCATTTTCGAACGTTTGTTCAACTCCCATCCTTGTTTGCGGAAAACGTGTTCTGTAATTACTTCCCCAGTTTGACTGTTTTACGTTTTCTCCAAGAGCAAATTTAATAAACGGCTTTGCTTTTTTATATTTTAAATTTTCTCCTAGTTGTCCCCATCTTAGCTTTATTATTGCAGATTGACCACCAATGGGATTTGCTGAACCGTGAAGAAGTTGAGCTATTGTAACACCACCAGCTAGTTGGCGATATATGTTGATGTCTTTACAGTTTATAACATCACCGATTCTCACTTCAGATGTGACAGATTGGCTTCCTTCATTGACTCCTTTTTTTATAGCAATATGAGAATGTTCATCAATTATTCCAGATGTTATATGTTTTCCTTCAGCGTCTATTATTTTGATGTTGTTTGATTTTTTGAATATTTTTTTGCTAATGTTTTTCCCTATAGAAATTATTTTCCCATCAGCAATTGCAATGTCATAATTGTCTACGATACCTAGCTTTTCGTTAGTCCATAGAGTGGCATTCCTAAATATAATTGATTCTTGAACTGGATATTTAGACAGACCATAGGCAGAATTAGGATATGTGATTTCGCTGTGTGAAATTTCAGTCTTTTTATTGGTAGTTTTTACGATTGGCAAATCAGAACTTATTTTACTTAAAACCCATGGTTTTACGTTGCCAAGAGAATCAAATGATTCTCCAAAAATTAAAGAATCTTTTTTTACACCACTGAATAAATATTTGTTCACTTTAAAGCTAATGGAATTATTTGCAAATCGAAATTTTTCAATTTTTTTGACTTTGGAGGAATCATTTATAAATTCAGCTGTAAACTTGCCTTTATTCAATGATATTTCTACCACTGAGTCGAGTTTATTTCCAAAATTAAATTTGTATCTCCCAATGAGATTAGGAGCTTCTATATCGTTTATTATATATTGTTCACCATTTATCCAATTTTGAAATATTGTAAAGTCATCATGAAATAATTTTCCTTTATAAATTATGAAATTCGCTTTTTTATTTTTTTCAATAGAGCCTATTTTATCGTTAGCATTTAAGAATTTTGCTGGTGTATAAGTGAGTGATTTTAATATTTCAGTTTCTGAAACGCCAGTGGAAATTACAAGTTCAATGTTTTTATAAAATTCGTTAAAATTTTTAGTTCCATGCGGTGTTATTGCATATTCAATATTGTTTTCGCTGAGTTTCTTTATATTGTGTGGTGCAGTATCTACATGTTTTAACTCTGCTAAGGAATAATTTAAATTTTTATAGTAGTCAGAATCGAGTTTTATTTTTGGAAAATTTAAAGGAACAATTAAACTAGGTTTCAATTTATTAAGTTCTATTAACCGTTGGTATTCATCACCATTTGTTTTAAATATGAAGGATAAATCAAATTCTTTAGCAATTTTGTTAGCTCTAAAAATTGATTGGAAGTCATCAACTTCAAAAATCATTGGTAGTTTAATTTTTTTTCCCAGAGCTTCAAGTGAACTGTCATATGTCTTTGTTTGATTCTGGTACCATTCTAGATCATATAAAGTCTGTCTAATCAAAGCAATAGCACCCATCAATGAACGAGGGTAGGTTGTCTTTGAACTACCTTTGTTGAATGATAAAAAAAGTGCGGATTTGCTTGTGAGAACTTGTTTGTGTGGTTTGTTATATGACAGATTTAATAAGCTTGATGTTCCTCTTATAATTCCATCATCATTAAAAATATTTATTGAGCCAAAACCATTTTCTATTAATTTTTCAGACTTTTTTTTATCGATTCTAAAATTATTGATTACATCATACTCAGCCTTTATAGCTGAATTCCAGTTAGAAAGATTATCTTCATCTGGTTGAGCTTGATCATAGTTAGAATAAATATCTATAAATGATGGGCAAATCTTAAATCCTTTGGCGTTAATAATTTTTGTATTTGGTGTCAATTCTAAATTAAAACCTAAGTCCAAGATTATGTCTTTTTGAATGAGTAGGGTGCAGTTTTTTATCTGTTTTTCATATGATATATGAACATCGGCATCTATAAATGCAGTTGCGATATTTGAACTTTCATGAACTCCGTTGACAGGAAAGTTTTCTTGTGCGATTGTTGTCAATGAAAACAACAAGATAGTTATTAATTTATACCATTGGAATTTCATATTTTTCTCAAATTTCCGAGAATAATTTACATAAAATTTTTCTACTAATTAAAATTGTAATTAGCTTATTTGATGATTTTTAAAAATTGTTTTATGTCAGAAATTATTTTAGTGTTTGAAAGCTTTACCATATTGGAGTTTATTTTTAAATCGCTAACAAGAAATTTTTTTGATTTGGGAAATTTCTCGTGCATGTAGCCAATGGTAGTAAGAATATTCGTTTTTGAAAAGTTAGAAACTGAAAATATAAGAATGTTGTCAATATGTTTTTTTTCAGAAATATGATCTAAGCATTGTAGGGGAACATTTGAACCAAGGTATGTTACGTCGTAACCATTTTGTATAAGTAGAAATTTAGCAAAGATTAGTCCAATTTCATGGAACTCGTTGGGTGGAAGGAATAATAACCATCGAGAGGATTTTGTAATCTTTTTGGCAGAATTATCTGTTGAGGCAAGTATTTTTTGTTTAATAAGTTCGGATAAAAAGTGTTCTTGACCAGGATTAATTCGATTTGTTAGCCAAAATAAACCAATCTTAGAGAATGTTTGTAAAATTACTTTTTGATAAAATTCAATTATGTTATATTTTTCAATTCCCTCCGTATATGTTTTTTGAAAAAGCAAAGCATCATAATTCAAAGCAGCTTCAATAAATTTGTTAACATAGAATTCATATGCGATATTTTTATCATTGCTTGATTTTGACTCATTGACTAGGTTATTTAACTGGTCTTTGCTTTGCTTTGCAAGGAATGAGATTTTATATCCGTTTTCTGTAAGAGATTTAATATTCAAAGCTTTAACTAGTAAATCATCGCTGTACACTCTTATGTTGGTTTTTGTTCTTGTAGCCTTGAATAATCCGTATCTATTTTCCCAAGTTCTAAGAACTAACTTATTAATATTTGTGATTTGAGAAAATTGATCTATGTTATACATGTTATATCTTATGTTAATGAGCAAAAATACAAAAAAATTGTATTTTGAATAGTTTTTTGGTAAAAAGATTATACATTTGTTCTATTGTATAGAATTATAGTCGTAAAGTTATACAAAATTTAAATTTATTTACATGAAAACTAATATTTTATTTTTTTTAGTGTTTTTACCGGTTATATTTTTTTCACAAACTACAGGACCCATTATAGATTCAAAACTGGACCCTCCTACTGATGAAATTATAAATCATATAAAAAAAAGATCTGAAATTTGGATTAAAGGACAATGGAAGGTAGTTAACAACTCATATAAATGGGTGAAAGGACATTGGACTGATAAAAGAGTTGGGTTTCACTATGTAGATGGAAATTGGGAAAAAAAATCCAATGGCTGGGTTTGGAAAGAAGGCTATTGGAGAGAGGTCAATGTAAAAAAATGGCTTAATATGTACTCATAGTGAAATTAACTAGTGTTCAAATATCAAAAATGCAAAGAGTTGAAAGACTAAAGTTAATCAATTCTGTTTGTGGAATTCGAGGCGTTCATCTAATCGGAACTCGCTCCAACGATAATGTATCTAACTTAGCTATTTTTAGCTCTGTAACTCACTTGGGAAGCAATCCATCATTACTAGGATTTATATGTAGACCATCAAAAGAAGTCAAAAGAGATACGCTCACAAATATCTTGTCAAATAAATTTTATACTATAAATAGTGTACACCAAAACATGATTGATCGTGCACACAGGACTTCTGGAAAATTTGATGCGGAAATTTCCGAATTTTCACAGTGTAAATTTAATGAAGTTTACATAGATAATTTTTATGCCCCATTTGTTGAGGAGAGTAAAATAAAATTAGGGCTAAATTTTCTTGAGTCAATTCCAATTACTCACAACAATACTTGTCTAGTGGTTGGGGAAATAAAAATAATAGATTATGACAAAAATTACATGGATGAAGGATTTGAGGATGGAGTTGGTGTAGTTGGGTTAAACTCTTACTTTGGCACAAATAAAATTAAAGATTTAGATTATTATAGAGTAAAAAAATGATATATCAATTCAAAACGAAACAGTTACTAAAGTCGGATCTCGAAACAGTATGGGACTTTGTATCGTCACCAAGAAATCTTAAGAAGATAACACCCCCATACATGGGTTTTGATATCACATCGAAGGATTTACCACTCAAAATGTACCCAGGTATGATAATTAGCTACAAGGTTTCTCCATTACTTTCAATTCCAACAACGTGGGTAACCGAAATTACACAAGTAGAAAAGCATAAATTTTTTATTGATGAACAGAGGGTAGGGCCTTACACAATGTGGCACCACCAACATTTTTTAGAAGAAACTAAAGATGGCATACTAATGACTGACATTGTTACATACAAACCTCCATTTGGAATTTTGGGCTCAATTGCTAATTCATTATTTATTAAAAAGAAATTAAAAAGCATATTCGACTACCGCTTTGTTGCTTTAGAAAAAATATTCAATTTATGATCCAACTAAACTTTTTCAAATTACTAATTATGATTCAACCACTGTTGTTTTCTCAGACCTTCTATGACCTATCCATTGAAGGCATAAATGGAGAAAAGATATTATTTCAAGATTACAAAGGTAAATATGTTCTCATAGTAAATGTTGCTTCCAGGTGCGGCTATACCAGCCAGTATTCTGACTTACAAGAATTAAGTCAAACTTATGATAATCTTGTAGTTCTTGGTGTGCCGTGTAATCAATTTGGTTTTCAAGAACCAAAAAGTGAATCGGAAATATTTAAATTTTGTTCAAACAATTATGACGTTACATTTCCTATGACAAAAAAGGTGAATGTTAGAGGAGGATCCCAGCACCCAGTGTACAATTGGCTCACTAATAAAAAATTGAATGGATATGATGACTTTAGGATATCATGGAATTTTAATAAATTCCTTATCGATGATGAAGGGAAACTTGTTGGTCACTTCCCTAGTGGTGTAAAACCACTTAGCAACGAAATTACCAAATTTTTAAATTAAAATACTCATTACAACTTGATCTTAAATACTACATATTTGGACAAAGAAAAAAAGAAGCTAATTATTCAAAAAGTTGGAAAAAGTTTGTCCCTTTGGGACAGTATTTTCAATACTATTAGAGGATCACACAGAATGATCATTGATAGTTACAGTTCGGGGTTTGAAGGTTTTCTTAGAAAGGATAATAATATTTTATATGCAAGCATTGAGAACAGAAATCTTGGGATTATTGTTCGAATTTCTAACAACTACGAAACTATATCCTGGCTAATTCCTTTTTACAAACTAGGTATTTACAAGTCTCGTAAATTCAGCATTCACTCTGAGGGTCAATATATTAAGTTTCGTATTGATAAAAATTATATCATGAACAAAAAGTTCATATCCAATATGTTCGAACTTAAAGTCCAATATAACAATCAGTATAAAGCCAAAGTAAGTTGAGAAGACCCTGGAATTTAACTAATGTCCCCGTGTACAGTTTAGTTACACTTGACTATAAGCTGGATTTAAATATGAACATATGTACATATGTAACTCCAATAAGCATCAAGCCAAAAAAATATCTCATAGCAATAGACAAGCAGACTAAAACATTTGAAAATATTTTAAATGGTAAAAATAAATATGCTTTACAACTACTAAGTAAAAAAAACATTTCAATAGTTAAACATTTGGGCAAAAAAAGTGGTCACAAATTCAATAAATATGATTATTTAAAGAGAAAAAAACTTATTAAAAACTTTAGAGACGTCGAAATTCTGAACGACGTTTCGTGTGTATTATTTTTGAGCTATGAGAGTCAAATAAAAACCAATAACGATCATGATTTGTTTTTGTTTAATGTATCTGGTTTCAAAACATTTTCCAACACAGATATCTTATATTTTAATGACTTAGTCAACAAAAAAATTATTTTATGATTACCAACTTTGAAGAAATTTTAAAAAAAACTAAAAACTTAAATCTTAATAACTATTCAAAAACTAGAAATTATTTAAATGGTTCTGTCACCAAATTATCTCCATACGTTTCAAGAGGGATGATATCAACAAGATTTATTTTTGAGCAGATTATTGGTGCAGGAAAACCAATAAAACAATACGAAAAATTTATTCAAGAGCTAGCCTGGCGAGATTATTGGCAATTGGTATGGAAGCACAAGGATATTAATCAAGATTTAAAGCGTCAGCAAGAAGAAGTCAATAATCATTATATCCCTAAAAACATTATTGAAGCACAGACTAAAATTGAAGCTATAGACTACTCGATTAAAAAATTATATGACGAAGGTTATGTTCATAATCATGTACGAATGTATATTGCGAGTATTGTCTGCAATATTGCAAAATGCCACTGGAAAAATCCTGCAAAATGGTTTTATTATAATCTCATTGATGCAGATTGGGGAAGCAATGCATTAAGTTGGCAGTGGGTATGTGGGACAAACAGCTCAAAAAAATATTATGCTAATCAAGCAAATATCAACCATTTTTGTAATACAAATCAAACTAATACTTTTTTAGATCATGAGTACTCAGTTCTTTCAAACATTGAAATACCAAAAATCCTTAGCGAGGTTGTTGACCCTAATTTAGATTTTAATTTACAATGCAGTGAGCCAATAGATATTGATAACTCAAAACCTATTTTAGTATATAATTTTTATAATGTTGATCCCATGTGGAGAAAGGATTTAGATGCTAATAGAGTAATGTTAATCGAACCTAGTGTCTTTAGGGAATACCCGGTTAGTCCTAAGTCTCTTAATTTCCTAAAATCTTTATCAAAAAATATTGACGGGATTAAATTTTATATTGGCGAATTTGAAGATTTATCCAAAAATGTATCGAATCAAAAAATATATTTCAAAGAACATCCTTTAAATAAAAATTATCACGGATCAGAGGACAAAAGGGACTGGTTGTTTGAAAATGATAGTTATTATCCTTCTTTTTTTAAATTTTGGAATAAGAATAAAAAATCACTTGGATTATAAGATTTTACCTACCTGAGCAATGAACACATTTTTCTGTTTCTGGGATAATTAGAATTCTTTCAATTGGAATTTTTGTTTTGCATCTAATACAAATACCAAAATTATCATTATGGATTTTTGATAAAATAATTTTTAGTCCTTTCAATTTTTTCTCAGCATTTCTCAAAGCTGCTTCAACTACAGATTTGTTATTTATTGCATCCATTCTTGAAACTCTACCAATTGAATTTTCTGGACTGATAGGTTTTGTAGATTTTTTATATTCAATAATATTATTATTAACCTTTGATATCTCATAAGTCAATATTCTCTTAATTTTTTTTAATTCTTCGTCTTTCACAAGATATATTGTTTATATTATTAGTATAAAATATAATTAATGTTTTTTAATTTGTCCTTTTTAAAATCAGTAACCCAACTAATATTTTCTTTTTTTTACATGTTAGTTGGACTAAAACACTTTACAAATCCTGACATCTTTTTAAAAATAGTTCCACCATACTTACCCAAAAAACTTGAGTTAGTTTATTTGAGTGGACTCTTTGAAATTTTATTTGGGTTTGTCATGTTATTGGTTTTGACTTTTGAGTTACTTAAAAATAAAACTACAAATTCATATTTTAAATTATTACCAACCAATGAATATTTTTATCCAAAACTCCAAAAACTAAAGTTCTATAATTCTTTATGTTTGATATTATTGTTAATCGCAGTTTTTCCTGCAAATTATTATTTATTTTCGTCTGA
This sequence comes from Flavobacteriales bacterium, assembly GCA_002863085.1. Taxonomy (GTDB): domain Bacteria; phylum Bacteroidota; class Bacteroidia; order Flavobacteriales; family TMED113. The sequence continues at coordinate 5,279 of PKDT01000062.1, read as the reverse complement.
AATTGCTAGAGAAAGTTTTGGTTCAATTACAAAAGAACAAGCGTTAATAAGAATGTTTTTTCAGCCCATGCTTATTGCCACAGCCTACTGGCATGGAACAAATTTGAAAAATCAAAGATTATCAAGGTTAATGCTTGTAATTGCAGTTATTACTATTTTTTATTTTGCAATTATTTTGAATTAACTTCATCAAAATTTAGATTTTAAAAACCTATAGTCTATGTAAAAGGTCCCGAAAGGAATAACAGACGCAATTAAAACAATCAACAATTCTTTGATATTTAATTCCAGCTTATTTTTAAATAAAAAAGCTGTTAAAACGTATACAATAAATAGAATTCCGTGTGGCATTCCAAGAATTTTAACGAGCATTTCATTACCATACAAATACTTTAAGGGCATTCCTAAAAAGACTAAAAAAATGAAGGACAAACCCTCTAATAAAGCTATTAATCTGAATATGAATATTTTTTTCATTTTTTATAAAATATTGGCTTCTAATTTATGATTTGAATTAAGTTTTTCTAAAATTTCATCAACCTTTTTTCTAGGTGTTTCTAAAATTATTTTGCTAGTTGTAGAAATTTTTTGTTCTTTAATTTTTAAGTTCTCATTTTTAATAATTTTCATTACTGAATTGATATGTTCAATTTTAAAATTAATTTCAATTAGATCAATTATTTTTTTATTAATTATTTTAGAGTTATTAATTGCCAGTGTTGCACAACTTCTGTAGCACCTAATCAATCCAGATATTCCAAGTTTTGTTCCACCAAAATATCTAACTACAATTACAATAATGTTTGTTAGGTTAAATTTTTTAATCACATTATAAATTTGTTTTCCTGCTGTCGAAGATGGCTCCCCATCATCATTCATTCTAAAATCAGACTGGTCATGTTTTAAAACATATGCATAGCAATAATGATTTGCACTTTTTTCTAGCTTTCTTATATTTTGCAATCTCAATTTAACATCGCTTACATTATTTACTTTAAAGGCATATGAGACGAACCTACTTGATTTTTCGGAATAAAAACTTTTTGAATTATATTCAATTTCGTTGTATGTAAAATCAAACAACATTATATTTTAATTTAATATAATTTTTCATGTTTTATAAAAACTACAGCATTAACAAATATAACCTAAGTTATCAAAAAAAAGTTTTCATAATTTTATGTCTTTAATAAAACTAAAATTATTAATCTGTTTTGTAGATTTTTTTAAAAATATTTTATAAATCTAAATTTAAAATCTCCATTTTATGTTAAATCTAAAATTAGCTACTGACCCAAGATGGGTAAACTTAGCAGAAAAAAATATCAGTGAAATTTTAACTGATCATGCATATTGTGAACAAAAAGCCGCCACTTCATGTATATCATTGATAATTATGTACCCTGATCTTAAACCGATTGTTGAGGCTTTAATACCAATAGTTAGTGAGGAATGGAGCCACTTCGGAATGGTCATGGATGAAATCTATAAGAGAAATTTCAAGTTAGGCTTTCCAAGAAAAGATGAATATGTAAACAAGCTCAAAAAATTTCAAAAAAAAGAAGGTAGTAGAGAGGATATATTAGTTGAAAAACTTTTAACAAACGCTTTAATTGAGGCTAGAAGTTGTGAAAGGTTTAGATTGCTTTCAATCGAACTAGATGACGAATATTTGAGAAAATTTTATCACAGTTTTATGATATCAGAGGCCGGACATTATAAATTGTTTATGGATTTGGCTAGAATTTATAAAGACAATGATTATGTTAAAGAAAGGTGGAGTCAGTACTTAAATCACGAAGTTGAAATATTCAATACAATTGAGCTTAGAGGAGATAGAATGCATTAAGCATGATAGAATACTATACTATCTATCATGCTTAACCATTAATTTATTTTACAATTAGAACTTTCTCTTCTGTTAAATTATCAGAAATTAATCTGATTAAATAAGTTCCGGGTGACGGTTTTATATTTATTGCTAATTTATCGATTAATTTAGTTTCAAATATTTTTTCACCCACAATTGAATAAATTTCGATTAATGAATTGCTCATCTCTCTGTTGGTATTTATTTCAAAATGACCGTTGCTTGGGTTAGGGAAAATATCCCAACTAAAGTTATTAATTTCAGTTAGCTCTGTATTACTATACCCAAAGTTTCCACAAAGCTCTACATTATCAATCTGCATCGATGCAACACAGTTGGTGCCAGCACATGCACCATATAGGTTAAGTGCACCCAAAATATTTGATGATTCTGACGAGCTGTAGCTGAATGGCCATGAATGAATTAAATTTCCATCGTAGTAAAAGTCAATGTTATCATTATCTAAGTCAATTACGTTTCTGACTTCAACCCATTTATCATATGAGGCTGAAAAATTAATTTCTTCATCAGCAGAAATATATGATGATTGGTTTGATTGGTTTGATGAAATAAAAACCTCAAAGGCCCAATTCGAATTTGCAGCATCGTAATTGTGTAGAATATTAAAATAGCCTCCGGCGTTATTGTCTGATGGTACAAACATGTAAAAAATAAGTTCACCGGAACCCGAGTTGAGGTTTCCAAATTCGTATACTAGATCGTCGTCTTGTTCAATATAAATTGATTGAGTACCTGAATAGAATCCTGGAGAAATTATGTCTGCCCCGGAATTTGTATCATCCCACCCAAACCAGTCAGATTGAGGATCTATATTTCCTAAGCTATAGCTTTCAAAATCTTCAAACCACAATTGTGAGGAACATGGTAACCAATCATATGCATAAATGCATGATCCATCATCAACATTAGCAGCAGGGACAAAGTTATCAGCGCCTTGATCTGTACAACCTTCCACAATCAGTGTCTGACAAGAGCCATCATCAACATTGGCACTTGGGTCAAATTCAAGATAGTCTTCATCAGTGCATCCAAGATATTCACATGAGTTATCACTCGTATTGGCGTTAGGGTCATAATTACTTGCTTCAGGGTCTGTACAGCCATAAATTGGGTCACCAATACTAACACAAAAATCATATGATTCACTGCAAGGTGTTCCATCATAAAGAGACTCATCACCTAGTGATTCACATCCACCAAAAAGGGCGCTATCTTCTTCGAAAAGTAATAGTCCATCTTGATCTGTCATGGAGAAGGGACCACCATCAACTGTACATGACCACTGTGATCCAGCTAAACCATCACCGTAGCTATCAGTTATCGTAAATGTGTAGCACCCGGCACTTAAACAAATTTCTTCTTGTTGTAAACTTCCACCTTCCTCCATTGTTGCTGATGTACTACCACCAGGGTAGGAGCCTGCGTTGACTGATGCAACAACAGTGCCATTTTGATTTGTAATTTCCCAGCTTATTTCCTCTCCATAGCAGTCTAGTTGAATCGATAAGCTAACATTGTTGTCACAAGAATATTGACATGACCCATCGTTTACGGTAGCATCGGAGTCAAAATTTGTAGCAGTGGGATCAGTACATCCAAATACAGCATTTTCATCACAGAACGAGCTTTGGTTAGCACAAACAGAACCATCAGTATTATCACATATCCAGTCAATAAAATATGAAACTCTTGAATAAACTCCTGGGTACCCAGGATCAGCACATCCGTTACCCCAACTTACTACACCTGACTGTAGATAGGTCTGGCCGTCAGCTGCCAATACTACCATGGGACCACCACTATCTCCCTGACATGAATCATAACCACCATCAGGAAAACCAGCCATGATCATGTCAGCGTCAATTTGGTTTGATCCATAGTTTGATTGTGTTGTGATTGGAACTTCAACAACTTGAAGTTGAGTTGAGTTGGTTGTTCCTTCTGTGTTACCCCATCCAGTAATCCAGGATGATTGGCCAGGTTCTTGAACACCCAAAGCAACTTGCTGATCGCACATAAGAACAACAGGTTGCGTCGAATTATTAAAGTTAATTGGTCCATCTACTCTGATAAGGGCAATGTCATTATTTAGTGTATTGGCATTGTAATTTGGGTGAGAAATTATTTCAAGAGCATCGTAAGTTACTCCACCTTGTGCGTAGTCATTATCACTTCCAACTCTTACGGCAGTACCATTGGCAGATTCACCTTGAACACAATGTGCAGCAGTTAAAATCCAATATTCATTTATTATGGATGCACCACAAAATGCATATCCTCCGCCCCAACCACCGGTGCTCAACAGTGCAGCATTGTATGGATAATCTTCAATATCAGCATCAACCCCTCCAACAATTTCAGCCTGTGAATGTAAACTAAATGGAAGAATTATTGAAATGCTTAACAGACATTTTAAAATAATATTTCTCATAATCAAATACTTAAATTTTTCACTACTAATTTACAAAAAAAGAACAATCATTCCGAGAACATCTAGTTTAATATTTTATTAACAATATTAATTATGCTTTCTTTACTAATTTGGCATTGTTGTATGTAATCAAAAACAATTTTTTTATTCTTAGTCTTATTAGTTTTACTAAAATCAAAAACTAAACTGTTGGATTTGAATGTTGAAATACTTTTTACAACTAGAGCAATCTCACTTTTAACATAATGTTTTGCATCCTCAAAATTTTCATAATTAGGACCAAACAACAAATAATTTCCGTGAATTGCCGCTTCAGTGGTGTTGTGAACACCATCATCGAAACCACCACCAATGTATGCTAAATCTGTGTATCTAAAAATGTTTTTAAGTAACCCAAATTTATCAATCAAAATTAAATTTTCATTATTGTAATTATGATTCAGCAAGCTATATTTTATCATTTTTTCAGAAAAGAGACTGGAGATTTCATTGAATTGTTTATCGTTATATTCATGTGGAACGATTATATGTTTAAATTCTGAAAAATTTTCAACTAGTTTTTGTATGATTGGGTAATCAATTTTACTAATACTAGCATAAATAAAAGTTTTACTCTTTAAATATTTTTTTATTTTAGATTCGTAATTCTTTTTTTGAAAGTCTTCTAAAATCTGGTTTAATCTTAAATTTCCAATTAGCTTGTGGTTTTTAATTCCTAATTTCGTTAAATAATCGCAAGAATTCTTATCCACACAAAAAATATAAGAAATTTTAGAGTAAAACTTTTTTACATAAAGTCCGTATAAATAACTATTTTGTTTATTGATATTTATCTTATTACCAACAATTAAAATAGGGATACCCTTTTTGTTTAAAATTTCAAGTGTGTTTAGCCAAACATCATTATTAGAAATGATTAAAACTTGTGGTTTGATCTTATCTATGAATAATTTCATC
>PKDT01000050.1 GCA_002863085.1 Flavobacteriales bacterium | reverse complement strand
GCATTTGAAAGGACCTCTCCTTGTATTAATAAATCTGACAGAAAAAAACTTGTTCCAAAACTTCTATCAAAAACAAGTAACAATGCAGCTGATAACAAAACTGGAAAGGACAAGACTCCTAGAATAGCTGTTATAAAGAGTGCCCAAACAGTCAATGGGAGTCTGGTCATCGTTAGGCCTTTTGTCCTTAGATTCAAAACAGTAACTATATAATTCAGGCCACCAAGTAATGATGAGATTATGAAAAGTGTCATACTAACTAGCCAAAGTGTCATACCAAGGCCTGAACCCGACATTGCTTGTGGAACAGCGCTGAGAGGAGGATAAATTGTCCAACCGGCAGCGGCTGGTCCGGACTGAACAAATAGTGATATTACCATAACGACACTTGAGGCAAAAAAGAACCAATATGATAGCATATTCATAAAACCTGAGGCCATATCTCTAGCACCCACCTGTAGAGGAAGTAATAAGTTTGCAAACGTACCACTTAATCCCCCAGTCAATACAAAAAATACCATAATAGTACCATGAATTGTAACTAATGCTAGATAAATATCTGGACTCATAACACCACCTTCTGCCCATTTACCAAGAAAGGTGCTTAAAATACCACTTGACTCACCAGGGTTTGCTAATTGTATACGAAATAATGCAGACATACCCATTGCAATAACACCCATTATCATACCTGTTATTAAAAACTGTTTGGAGATCATTTTATGATCAAGAGTGAAAACATATTTTGAAAAAAAGTTTTCTTTATGGTGACCGTGTTCGCTCATATTAATTTTAGTTATCTATAAGTTAATAATTTTATTTTCATTTTGAGTATCCATCCAATCATTAAAATCTTCTTCGGACTCGACTACAACTTTCATTTGCATATTATAATGCGCGTTTCCACAAATTTTATTACACAGAAGAACGTACTCAAAAAGCTCATTATCTAGTTCTTTTTTCATATCGTTACTCGTGACAGTAGGTGTGAAAGCAAACTGAGTGGTCGTACCTGGCACACAATTCATTTGCACTCTGAAATGAGGTAAAAATGCCGAATGGATTATATCCTGTGATCTAAATTTGAAAAGGACTTTCTTGCCAACAGGGAGGTGTAACTCTTTTGTAACAACATCGTCCTCAGCTGCCAATAATTGTTCTTTCGAAGTTGTTATGAAATATGTCAAAAGTGTTTTTCTTTTTTTCTCTAATTTTTCGACGCGAGCAGACTTTAGTTTCTTTTCTGCAGGATTATTGGAATTCTCAATTTCAGTAAGTAGTTTTTCAATTTTTTCATCAATTGCTTTGATTTGCCCCTCCTTTGTATTTTTAGAGATAACACCTAATTCGTTTCTACCCCCAACATATCTAACGTTTGCACTTCCTAGCTTATTGTCTTCACCGGCATATCTAGCAGACCACCCAAACTGCTTGGCATAAAGTTCAATAACAATTGCATCGGACACGTCTTGATTAACAATTTTACCCCAAACATTTAGACCGTAACTTATTAAAGCAAGTAGGGTTACTGCTGGTATTGCTGTCCAAAAAAATTCTAGTTTATTGTTGTGTGTGATGAAACTAGCTTTTCTATCTTTTCTCCCTCTAAAATAATAAGCAATTCCAAACAACATTGGAGTCAGTAAAAGAAAGACAAACATTATCAGGCCCATGGTTGTGTCCCATAACTTATCTATCATTACCCCGTGTTCAGAAGCAGGTGCTTGAAGAGTCTGATCCATCCATTCCGCTCTTTGCCAAAAGAAAAAAACAATTAAACCAATACCAGCTAATAATAATAATATACCATTGATATTATTAGAGCCATCTGATACTTCATTACCATTTTGGTTGATCCGCGAGGAGATTTCAAATACTCTTATAATCTGCGCTACAAATAAAACTAAAACTAAAACAAATAAAACTTTTATCATACTAAATTAAATTATCAAAATCATACCATTTCGTTATATATGGTGGTGCTTACTTTCAAGTATTAATGGGTGGTTTTTTTGAACTAAAGGAACCCTACTCAAGGAAGATAATACAACATAAGTAAAGAGACCTATATATCCAATAAAGGTTCCTATCTCAACTAAACCAATATGCCAGTGTGTCCCAACGGTACCTGGCATTATCATAACATATACATCAATGTAATGGCCAATCAATATTAGAATTGCAACAAACAAAACTTGGCCCTTTAATCTTTTAGCGGCGCGATCTTGAATTAGTAACATAGGGTTAACAAAGTTTAATATCAAAGCTATAATAATAAGAATGTGATAATGTTCAAATCTTATTACATAATATGTAACCTCCTCAGGGATATTAGCATACCAAATCAAGAGGTACTGAGAAAACCAAGTATAAGTCCAGAATATACTAAATGCTAACAAATAGCGGCCAAAATCATGCATATGGTTTTCATTAACTTCAGGTAAATAATCATTATACTTAAGATATATAGTTATTATTGCTATTACGGCACATGCTGAAACAAAAAAAGACGCAAAACTATACCAACCAAATAATGTGCTAAACCAATGCGTATCTATTGACATAATCCAATCCCATGCCCCAGTAGATGTAGTGATGGCAGCGAAGACAATAAAAATGGCAGAGAGTGTGAACATTCGGTTATGCCATTTCAATCCACCTTCAATATCCTCTTTTAAAGAGAATTTTCTAAGTAGGAAGGCAGCGATACACCATCCCAGTAAATAAATAAAAGTTCGAATTAAATAGAACGGTATGTTAAGGTAAGATGTTTTACCCGTTATAATCTTATCAAATTTTGAATTATCAATCATACCTTCAGACATTTCATGAGAATACTTAGGGTACTCCGTGTCAAGTGATGCTTCGTCAACAAATTCGTAAGTCAAAGCTTCGTCCATCCAATGAAATGTGTAATGCCAATGCAGGGCTGAGGTGATAATTAAGAAAACCATGACTACACCACCAATTGGAAGGAATGAGCTTATTGCCTGAGGGATTCGTAGAAGATAAACAGACCATCCAGATTGGGAAATATATTGTACTGCTAGCCAAACTAATGCAGCTAATGAAATCATTAAAAAGAAAATATTGGATAAAAATAAACTTGACCAAGGACGTTGTTTCTTAACATGAAAATAATGCTGAGTTACATATATTATGTCTTCTAGGCCATGAGCATTTTTCTTTTTATCATAGTCTAATTTACAACCAAATTTATTTTCAATTTTTTTAAATAATGATGCATATTCATATTCATTAGATTCAGATCCTGAGTGGTTGTCGTATGAGGCATCTTTAGACTTAACACTTTGACTTACATCGTCATTATATTTTTTTTTATCAGATTTATATTCATTGTACATTTGCTTGACTGCTTGGCGAATTTCAAGGTCTGAATACTGGTTTTTATTTGCTGAAATAAATCCGTAAACAAGTGAAATAATGCCGAAGAGCATCATACAAATACAAATAATTTTAGTATTTCTTGTGAACTTATACATTAATCTTCAATAGTTTGTAATTCATTTATATAACATATTATTTTCCATCTCTCCTCTGGCGTAACTTGAGACGCGTGAGGGCCCATTGCATTAAGACCGTAAGTAATAGCATGATACAAATTACCATCTTTTAACTCACTCATTGTAGTCCCTGTTCTCCTAATTTGTACTCTGTCATTGTACGCTGGGATAGCACCGTAAACAGGATGGGTAATAGAACCCTTTCCATTACCATTTTTTCCATGACAGTGAGCGCAGAACATACCATACAATGCTTCGCCTTCTTCAATATTTTTTTCGTTGCTAGACAGTGGGTTCATTAATTCGTTACCTGCTCTTAAATAGTCCTCCAAGGTATTTTCGTATTGGAACGGAAACGTTCCTCTTGCAACAGTTCCAACAACCGGTTCGCGTGCTGTTGAGTTATTAGAGAACAAGGAGTTTTCTGAATAGGTCTCGTATGACGGGGACCTGTACATATTTGGCATATACTCGTATCCGGGATGTTTTGTAAATGGTTTTCCATCAGATGAAGAATCTCCACAACTAGAGATTATGATCATGAGGAAAACAACAATATATTTCATTAATTTAAGCATCAATTATTCTTTTCATTTATTTCAATTGCACCAGTTTTTTTTATCAAGTCTTTAATTTTTTTCAATTTCTTATCGTCATCCTTAGTGTGTATTTCCATTAAAAATTTATCATCCGTTGTTCTAGGATCTGGACTTTTGGAGTCAGAGCCAGGATATAGACCACATCTAACTAAAAAAGTTATAACCATAAGGTGAGCAGCAAAGAACACAGTCATTTCAAATGTTACGGGGATAAAAGAGGGTAAGTTCTCATTAAGTGAAAAACTTGGCTTTCCACCAATATCCATCGGCCAATCATAAATCATAATATACCACATTAAAAGTAAAGCACATATAAATCCCATTAAACCGTAAAGAAAGGAGCAAATAGCTAGCCTGGAATATTTTAAACCCAATGCATGGTCTAAGCCGTGAATGGGAAATGGACTATATACATCATGAATCTGATGGCCAGCGTTCCTAATCTTCTTGACAGCTTCCAATATATTATGATCATCGTCATACAAGGCGTATATTATTTTTTCTTGACTCATTTTTTTTCTTTTTTGTATGTGTCACTTGATGACTTTAAAATAGTTTTTAACTCTGCTTGAGCAATTACAGGAAAAGTCCTTGAATAAAGTAAGAACAATACCATGAAGAACCCAATCGTTCCTATATATATGCCAATATCAACAAAGGTTGGTGAAAACATAGACCAACTTGAAGGTAAATAATCACGATGAAGGGAAGTAACAATAATAACAAACCTTTCAAACCACATTCCAATATTGACGAAAATCGAAAGAATAAATGTGAATACAATATTTCTTCTAAGGCTCTTAATCCACATGAGTTGAGGTGATATTACATTACAGGTCATCATTGCCCAATATGACCACCAATATGGACCAGTAGCCCTGTTTAGAAAGGCATATTGTTCATATTCAACTCCCGAATACCAAGCCATAAAAAGCTCAGTAATATATGCGATTCCAACAATTGAACCCGTTACCATGATTATTATATTCATCATTTCAATATGTTGTAAAGTAATGTAAGACTCCATATTAACAACTTTTCTCATCACAAGAAGAAGTGTTTGAACCATGGCAAAACCTGAGAAAATAGCTCCGGCGACGAAGTAAGGGGGAAATATAGTAGTATGCCAACCTGGAATAACAGAAGTAGCAAAATCCATACTTACGATTGTGTGAACAGAGAGAACCAAGGGCGTACACAAACCGGCTAGTACCAAGGACATTACTTCATGTCGTTGCCAATGTTTGGCAGTACCTGACCAACCGAATGACAAAATAGTATATACTTTTTTCATGACCGGCTTAATAGCACGATCTCTGATTAATGCAAAATCAGGAATAAGACCCATATACCAAAATACAAGCGAAACTGAAAAGTATGTTGATATTGCAAAGACGTCCCACAAAAGAGGAGAGTTAAAATTAACCCAAAGTGGACCATACTGATTTGGTAGTGGGAAAACCCAGTAACCAACCCATATTCTACCCATGTGGATCAGTGGAAATAGACCAGCCTGGACAACAGCAAAGATAGTCATAGCCTCAGCAGATCTGTTTATTGAGAGTCTCCACTTTTGTCTGAAGAGTAGAAGTACCGCGGAAATTAGAGTTCCTGCATGACCTATTCCAACCCACCAAACAAAATTGGTAATGTCCCACGCCCAACCAATTGTATTATTTAAGCCCCAAACTCCTACACCAGTACCGATAGTATAAAATATACATCCAAAACCCCACAACATGGCAAGTACAGAGGTTCCGAATAAGGCCCACCACCATTTATTTGGATTAGTTTCAATTGGCCTAGCAATGTCTTCACTTATATCGTGAAGTGATTTTTTACCAATTATTAACGGCTCTCTTATGTCTGCTTCGTAACTCATTAATTACACTTTTTTATTTCTAACCTTAGTTTTGTAGAAAACGGAAGGTTGGGTGTTCAGCTCCTCAATCAGGTAATATGAACGTGGATTCTTTTTTTCTTTACTTATTCTACTATTTTTGTCTAGTGCATCACCAAAGGTTATTGCGCCATTGTCGCAAGCTTTTTCACAAGCGATTCGAACTTCTCCATCCTTGACCTTTCTTCTTTCCTTCTTAGCGTCAAGTTTTGTCTTTTGAATATTTTGTATACACATAGAGCATTTTTCCATGACACCACGTGACCTTACAGTTACGTCAGGATTTAAGACCATTTTTCCTAGGTCATCATTCATATTGAAATCGAATTGATTATTATTTGAGTAATTGAACCAATTAAATCTTCTAACTTTATATGGACAGTTATTCATACAATATCTAGTACCAATACACCTGTTATAGGTCATGTGATTGAGTCCTTCTCTAGAGTGTGTGGTTGCCGCAACTGGACAAACTGTTTCACACGGTGCATGGTTACAATGTTGACACATTACAGGTTGGAATACAACTTCGAGATTTTCTGAATCTGATGGTTCTTCCATTTTTTTGTACATTTCAATAGAGCCGACACCTTCTTTTTTAGCCCGTTCCTTAGTCATATCGCTGGAATAATATCTGTCAATTCGTAGCCAATGCATGTCTCGATTTTTTCTAACCTCCTCCTTCCCAACAACTGGAACATTGTTTTCAGCGTGGCAAGCGATGACACAAGCACCACATCCTGTACATGAATTTAGATCAATTGACATATTCCAAAAATGGACATCTCTTTCATGTTCCTTCCAAAGAGTGAGATCATTGGGCTTGACATGTCCCTTGTGAGAGTGTAACAAAAATTGCTTATTACCAGACTTATTATCAACTAAATACTCAGATAGGTTGGTTTCTTTAACAATATTCCTACCCATCATCGTATGGCTATTTTGGGTACAAGCAAACTCATGCTTACCAGATACAACTTCGATGGAAACATTTGTGGTTGATAATTTGTCAAAATCATTATAAAATTCATATGCATTTACACCAATATCTTTTCCAGCTTTTCCAGTCTCAGTCCTTCCATAACCAAAAGCCAGCCCAAGGACACCATATGCTTGACCCGGCTGGATATACACAGGACACTTCATTGTTCTATCACCAACAACTAAATTAACAACATGCCCATCAAGTGCTCCGTTTGAAACGTGCCAATTTGATATTCCTAGTTCTTTTGCATGAGACGGAGAGATGGTTAGATAATTATCCCACGTAACTTTGGATATTACATCAGGTAATTCTTGTAACCAGGGGTTATTGGAGTAAACCCCCTGTCCCATGGAGCCTTTAACGTACAATTCAAGTTCGATTTTTCCTGATTTAGAAATAAACCCACGAATGTCAGAGGAACTAAAATTATCTAGAGGTTGTAGCTCTCTGTCATTATAGTTTACTTCTACAAAACCATCGTGAAGAGCCTTAGTCCATGGCTGCGAAAAATTTGTTTTAAAATACTTTTTTAAGTAAGCCATGTAATTTATGGGGCTACCAGCCCATTTCAAAAAGCTATCCTGAAACTGTCTAGAATCGAAAATCGGGGAGATTGTTGGTTGTTGTAAAAAATATGTACCTGAATATGGTTGTAAGTCGCCCCAGCTTTCAAGATAATTCGTGTTTGGGCAAACGTAGTTACAATTTTTTGAAGTTTCGTCAAGAGACTCAGAAAATGATATTCTTGTTGGTACATTTTTTAATGCTGTTATAAAGCCCATGGAACTAGGTAATGAATAAATCGGATTTGTATCTAAAAACATAACAACATCAATATTTCCTTGATTCATATCATCAATAAGTGCTCTAATTTCGGTGTCACTAGATGAAAAAAGATTTGATTGACGACCAGAAAAGATAGTCTTACCATAGTTCTTGAGAAGAATATTAATTCTTGTTACGATTTCTTGAACAATTTTGTTATCACTACCAGAAACAACTAAGGACTTTCCTTTGTTTGCCAATAATTCATTTGCAATTGATACTAATTGCTTATCATGGTTTGTATTGTTTGTGTTGATAGACTTCTTGTTTGAAAGACTAAGTAAAATATCATATAATCTTAAGATGTATTCGGACTGTTGACTTGGCTTTATAGGAAATCTTTTGTCAGCATTAGCGCCAGTTACAGAAAGCAAACTTTCGAACTGATAGTGACGAGACATTTTTCCATTTTCGGGTTTTCGATTTGAGGTGTACTGCCTTGAGTGAGCTGGATCTAACCACTCATTTAAAAAATCAGCAGAAAAGGAAACAATACAATCCGCTTTATCAAATCTATATGTAGGAATGAATCTTTTGTTAAAAACCTTTTGATTAGAAGAAAGAATTGAGTCTTTTGATAATGTATCGTATTTAATATGATTAAAGTTTTTATAAACCTTCTTAAAATCTTTAAGGATTTGTTTTACAGAAGGACTAATAATTGTACTTGAAACAAGAACAATTTTTTTATTGGAAGCTTCAAGCCTTTGTTTAATTTTTATATCGATGTTTGACCATGAGGTTTCAACAGAGTCTTCTAGAGGGCCTTTTAGTCTATTGGAATCATACAACGAAAGTACAGATGCTTGGCATCTTGCATTTATTCCACCTCCATATTTATTCTTGTGATTTGAACTTAGTAAAATAGGTCTTCCTTCTCTTGTTTTGACTAATAAACTAGCAAATGTGTTTTCCGAGAAAAAGGAACTAGCATAATGTAAAGGAATTCCAGGGATTATATTTTCAGGCTTGTTGAGATATGGGATTGACTTAACAACAGGTGCCTCACATGAAGCAAGGGTTGCTGCAAGGGTACCAAATCCCAAGAATTTTAAAAAATCTCTCCTGCTTGTTGAGGAGGCAGAAAGTGTGTCGGCGTTTTCAAACATTGCATCAAGTGGAAGTTTTTCATCAAACTCGTTGCCCACTGAAACACTCTCCCTAGAATGACTTAAGCTATTATAATATTTTTTTTCTTTACTCATACTCTAATAATGACATTTTGCACACTCGCGACCGCCAATCATGTCGACAGTAATTTCTTCACCGTGATACTTATCAATCCAATTGGCATGTAAATCGTGATAATAAGGATTATCCAAATCAATCTCTGTTTCTCTGTGACAATTAATGCACCAACCCATGGTGAGTTTTGAATGCTGATATGCAACCTCCATTTCTTCCACCTCACCGTGGCATGTCTGACACTCTAATCCTGCAACATTGACGTGCTGAGCATGGTTAAAATATGCAAGATCTGGTAAATTGTGAATTCTAACCCACTCAATTGGTTTTTGCTCATAACCAGGAATGTATGTTTTAGAGTTAGGGTCAAATCCTAAAGCAGCGTAGATTTTGTTTATCTCCTTAGTTCCTTCTTCTGATCTACCTTCATTGATGTGAGTATGACAGTTCATGCAAACGTTAGCAGACGGTATTCCTGAGTGAGCACTCTCTCGAGCTGAATGATGACAATAATTACAATCAATGCCCTGCTCGCCAGCATGGAGTTGGTGGGAAAAGGCTATGGGTTGATCAGGCTGATAATTTTGAGCAACACCTACCTTAGATAATGAATTCCAGCAACCTTTCATTCCTGCAAAAACAAATACGACAGAAAATAAAATAACAAATGAGGGGTTTAAACGCACCCAGGATAACGCACTGGAAAAAAAACCTACTTTTTTTTCTCCAGCAGCTGTTTTTAGAACGTTTTTGACATAAATAAGTAACATTAGATTACCCAAAACTAATGCTAGCACAATGAATAATGTTGTTTGATTTGTCTCAGGTGCCTCAACGCTTTCCACTGCGGCTATTTCAACAACTTCTTCCTCTGGGCCTTGTTCAATATAAGCTAGTATATTATCTATGTCTTCATTAGAAAACTGTGGAAAAGCTGTCATAACAGCTTTATTGAACTCTTCATATATTGCTACTGCTTGTTTGTCGCCACTTTCAATGAGTTCGGAAGAATTTCTTATCCAGTCATATAGCCATTCTCTACTATACTTTTCAAGTATTTCAGCATTTAAACCGGGTCCAATTAATTTTTTCTCATATGGCCCCATGTAATGACAAGAGGTGCAATTGGCCTTGTAAAGAGAAGCACCTGCATCGATGTCCTGAGCATTTAAAGAAACAATGCAGCATATTTGAAAGATTAACAGAACGTTAAAATGTAGTTTAAAAAGGCTTAAAAATGGATTATAAAATCCTTTCATTTGGTAAAATCTTGTAAATAAATTCTTTACTTATTCAAAGATATAACATATTTAAATTTTAGCTTATTAAAAATTCAAAATATTTTAACAAAAAACGTAATTTAGAATACTTCCAAATAAGGGCAGTAATTATTAAACTAATTTTCCATGTTAAATTTAGAAAAATATAGTAATTTTAAACCAAACAAAATCCATTGAAAAAAATATTTTTAATAATTTTAATTTCAAAATCATTAACTTTCTTATCTCAAGAAAACACTCACCATGTTCAATACGATAGCTATAAACTAGATAGCCTTCAAAAAAAAATTCAAAAGCTAAGATTGTCTGATAAAATAGAAGTTTATAGGATTCAAATTAGTTCGAGTGAATCACATGAAAAAATTAAAAAAGTAAAAGAAAAATATCTAGGTGATAAAAATATTAGAGATGCTGTAGATGAAAAATTCGAAACACCCTATTTCAAAGCTGTAACTGGACTTTTTATTGACAAGAAAAATGCAGATAAGGAGTTGCAGAAAATATTGGGAAAATTTAAATCAGCATTTGTATTCAAAGAAGAAATAACACTACGAGAGTTTAAGAGACTTTCTACTTACTAGCAGTCTCTTCAAAAACCTCAACAACATCTCCAACTTTAATATCATTGAAGTTTTTGATTGTTAAACCACACTCATAACCTTTCTGAACGTCTTTAACGTCCTCCTTAAATCTTTTCAGGGAATCAAGAACGCCTGTATATACAACAATACCATCTCTTATCAGTCGTACTTTTGAATTTCTTATCACAGTTCCGTCAATCACATAACAACCTGCAACAATTCCAGCTTTTGTAAGCTTAAAAACGTTTCTTATTTCAACATTGCCAAGTATCTTCTCTACAAGTTCTGGTTCATGCATTCCCTCAATAGCATCTTTAATAGAGTTTATTGTGTCATAAATTATGGAATATAATCTAATATCTATTTTTTCCTTATCAGCCAACTTTCTTGCAGTAAGTGATGGTCTCACCTGAAAACCAATTATAATGGCATCCGAAGCAGAAGCGAGAAGAACATCTGACTCAGTAATTTGCCCAACGCCTTTGTAAATAACATTAATTTGAATTTTCTCAGTTGATAACTTTAACAATGAATCTGAAAGGGCCTCAATTGACCCATCAACATCACCTTTAAGAATAATATTTAACTCCTTAAAGTCACCAATAGCAAGTCTTCTGCCGATTTCATCAAGCGTAATATGCTTGTGAGTTCTCACATTTTGTTCACGTTGTAACTGATCTCGTTTGGCTGCAATTGATTTAGCCTCCTTTTCATCTTTTCTGATATAGAAAACATCACCTGCTTGCGGTGCACCGTTTAATCCGAGTAAAGTTACAGGAGCAGATGGAGGTATCTGATTTGATTTTTGACCTCTTTCATTGTACAATGCCTTAACTTTTCCCGTATACCTTCCTGCCAACATAAAGTCACCTATTTTCAATGTACCCTCTTGCACAAGTACTGTTGTAACATATCCTTTTCCCTTATCAAGTGAAGCCTCAAGAACAGTTCCTTTTGCAAGTTTAGTGGGATCTGCCGTAAGGTTTAACATTTCAGACTCCAATAATACTTTTTCAAGTAATTCATCAACTCCCTGACCTGTTTTCGCTGACACCTCTTGACTTTGAAATTTACCCCCCCAATCCTCAACCAACAAATTCATTGATGACAGTTGTTCCTTAATTTTGTCAGGGTTAGCATTTTCTACGTCTACTTTATTGAAAGCAAATATGATTGGTACATTTGCAGCTTGTGCGTGAGATATTGCCTCTTTTGTCTGTGGCATTACAGCATCATCACAAGCAATAACAATAATTACTACATCAGTAACCTGAGCACCGCGAGCTCGCATAGCAGTGAATGCTTCGTGACCCGGGGTATCTATAAATGTTATCTTTTTATCACCCTCTACGGTAACTTCATAAGCTGCAATATGTTGGGTTATTCCACCAGCTTCTCCAGCGATTACATTTGACTTGCGAATGTAGTCAAGCAGCGATGTTTTTCCATGATCAACATGTCCCATTACAGTGACGATTGGAGAACGTTCCTTTTTATCTTTTTCATCACTTTCAATATCTTCTTCTATGAATTCTTCAAGCTCAGCACTTACAAAATCAACAGTAAAATCAAATTCCTCTGCAACAATTGTTAAAGTCTCCGCATCTAATCTTTGATTCATTGTAACCATAATTCCCAACTGCATGCAACTAGAAATAACATCATTGACACTGACATTCATCATATTAGCAAATTCACTTACAGTAACAAATTCAGTTACTTGAATTTTTGAAGAATCTTCAGCAAGCTTAATTTGGTCTTCAATTGCCTTCTCTTTCCTCTCCTGTCTTTTCTCACGCCTAATCTTTGCACTTTTAGACTTGCTTTTTGATGTAAGTTGTTCAAGAGTCTCGGCAATTTTTTCTTTAACTTCTTGATTATCAGGGATGATTTTTTTGGACTTTATGTTGTTTGATGCTTCTCCTGAAATTCTTTTTCTTTTCTTTTTTTTAGACTCATGATTTGATGAAGACGCCACTCTTTTCTTTGACTTATTTTCAGGAAGCTTAATTGTTCCCAGTTTGGTAAGTGAAATTTTCTTCGTTTGAGTGATTGGAGACTTTTCCGAAGTACTTTTATCATCATTTTCATTGCTATCAATTGATTTGTCAGCATGAATTATGGTTTCTTGAACAGTATCTTTTTGGGATTGTTCTTCAATAATTTGATTAAGATTTTCATCGGGAACAATAGTTTGTTTAGCCTCTTCTTTTGATTCTGAACTATCAGTTTTTTTGTTTTTAGTTTCAGAACTTTTGTCTGATTCTGGCACCATTTTTGCAACCGGTTCAGAAGTTTCTTTTTCGTCGCTTATTTTTAGTCTTTTTTCAACTTTGAGTCTATTTTCATGACTGACAGCGTTTGCTTTTTGTTTTTGACTTAAATCAGAAGAAAACTCTTCTAGAAGCATTTCATATAAATTATCAGCTAATTTCGTGTTTGGAGAAACATGAATGTCGTGACCGTGAGTTTCTAAAAATTCACCAATTCTTTGGATTGTAATATTTAACTGTTTTGCCGCCTTGCTTAATCTCATTAAATTTTAGTCTTCAAATTCTGATCTTAAAATATTTTGGACCTCATTAATTGTTTCCTCTTCTAAGTCTGTCCTTCTACTAAGTTCTTCAACACCAAGTTCAAGAACCGACTTTGCAGTATCACAACCAATTGACTTAAAAACATCAATTATCCACTCATCAATTTCATCAGCAAACTCAGTTAATGCCACATCCTCATCCTCATCAATGTCTCTGTAAACATCAATTTCATATCCCGTGAGTTGGCCGGCAAGTCTTATGTTGTATCCACCTTTTCCAATTGCCAAAGAAACTTGATCAGGCTTAAGAAATACGTCGGCCTTTTTGGTATCATCATCAATTTGAATTGAGGTTATTTTAGCTGGACTTAAGGACCTAGAAATAAATAGTTTAAGATTTTCAGTAAAGTTAATTACATCAATATTTTCATTGCCCAACTCCCTAACAATACTATGAATTCTGGAGCCCTTCATTCCGACACAAGCACCAACAGGGTCAATTCTTTCGTCATAAGACTCAACCGAGACTTTTGCTTTTTCGCCAGGAATTCTTTTAACATTCTTGATTACAATGAGTCCGTCTGAGATTTCAGGAATTTCCAACTCAAAAAGTCTTTCTAAAAATGCAGGTGAAGTTCTTGAGATAATTATTCTGGGTTTACCTTTGTTAAACTGTACATCTTTAATTACCGCACGAACAGTGTCCCCTTTTCTGAAAAAATCAGAAGGAATTTGTTCATCGCGTGGAAGAATCAATTCATTGTCGCTTTCATCCATTAATATAATTTCACGGTGTCTAATGTGATGAACATCTCCAGAAATAATTTCGTTAATTCGGTCTCTGTAAGATTGATTAATAATTTCATAATCGTGAGCTAAGACTTGAGAAATTAAGTTTTGCTTGAGAGTCTGAATGGCTCTTCTCCCGAAATCCTCGATTTTTTTTTCAATTGCAACTTCATCTCCAATTTCAAAATCATCTTCAATTCTGAGGGCATCTGTGAGACTTATTTCACTATTTTCATCAACCAAATTCTGATCATTTACAACAATTTTATTATGAAAAATTTGCAAATCACCTTTATTTGCATTGACGACAATATCAAAGTTTTCATCTGAGCCATACTGCCTAATTAATAAAGATCTAAACGCTTGCTCTAGAAGGCCCATCAGTGTAATTCTATCAATGTTTTTGTCATCTTTGAATTCTATAAATGACTCAATAATCGCAGAAGTATCCATATTATTTTTTTTATAAAAAATAAAGGGCCAAGGCCCTTTAAAAATATTAACTATATATTAAAGTATTGCAAACTTAGTTAAAATAATTGAATATGCAGTTATAATTAAACTATATTGTGCAATGTGTTGTCCGACTAGGGCTCGAACCTAGACTCTTCTGGACCAAAACCAGACGTGTTGCCAGTTACACCATCGGACAAAAATACAAAAGTATGTAATTCTAAAAAATATGCAAACTAACTAAACAATATAATTTTGGTTGATTGAAAAATATTTATTTTAATGCTTATTTTAGTAAAAAAATAAAATATGACATACCAATTTTTAAGCAGAATTATGGCTTGGTCTGTTTTTGCTATCGCATTAATCACTTATTGTTTGACTCTTGAACCAACAAATAGCTGGTGGGACTGCGGTGAGTACATATCAACTGCTTATAAATTACAAGTTGGGCATCCACCTGGAGCTCCATTGTTTTTATTAATTG
>PKDT01000067.1 GCA_002863085.1 Flavobacteriales bacterium | reverse complement strand
AAGCTCTTGGATTGGCCTCAATGACATATGCCTCCTCATCTTTTATAGCAAATTGAACATTAATTAAACCAACAGTTTTTAGGGATAGAGCAATTTTTTTTGTGTATTCAATAATTTTTTCGATTACTGAATTTGAAAGATCAAATGGAGGAAGAACTGCGTTTGAGTCTCCTGAATGAATACCACATGGTTCTATGTGTTCCATAATACCTATTATGTAGACATCTTCTCCGTCACATATTGCATCAGCTTCAACCTCAATTGCCTTTTCCAAATAATGATCTAATAGTATGTGATTACCAGGTATGCTTTTCAATAAATTTACAACATGGTGCTCGAGGTCGGTTTCGTTTATGACAATTTTCATACCGTGACCTCCTAGAACGTAAGATGGTCTAACTAAGATTGGAAATGAAAGTGTTTTAGCGAGATGTGTAGCTTCATCAGCAGTTTTTGCAACTCCAAACTCTGGATATGGAATGTTAATTTTTTTTAGGGTTTCAGAAAAACGACCACGATCTTCAGCAATATCTAAAGAATTGAAGCTAGATCCCATGATTTTAATATTATATTTTTCTAATTTTTCTGCTAGTTTTAATGCGGTTTGGCCCCCTAACTGAACAATTACTCCAACTGGTTTTTCGTGAACAATAATATCATATATATGTTCCCAAAAAACAGGTTCAAAGTAAAGTTTATCAGCAGTATCAAAATCTGTTGAAACTGTCTCCGGATTACAATTAATCATTATGGTTTCAAATCCAGATTCTTTAGATGCTAAAACACCATGAACACAACAATAATCAAACTCAATTCCTTGTCCAATTCTGTTTGGACCGGAACCTAAAACAATTACTTTCTTGTTGTTGCTCGAATAACTTTCATTTTCAGCAAAAGACATTCCATCGGGATACTGGATTTTTCTTTCAAAAGTGGAATAATAATAAGGTGTTTCCGCTTTGAATTCTGCAGCGCAGGTATCAACAAGCTTGTACACTCTTTGAATATCGAACTTTTGTCTTAGTTCAAAAACTTTACTTTCTAAAGTACCAAGTAGATGAGCAATTTGTCGATCTGCAAAACCTTTCATTTTTGCTTCAATAAGGAGTTCTGGACCCAAGGAACTGATGTTATTACTTGATATTTTATTCTCGACTCTAATCAGTTCAGCGATTTGTCTTAAAAACCAATTGTCAATACCAGTAATTTTTTTGATTCTCTTAATAGGAATACCAATTTTGAGTGCATCATAAACTCTAAATACCCTGTCCCAAGTTGGATTTTTTAAGGCATTTAAAATATCATCTTGATTTGTCCATGTCTTGCCATCTGCACCCAGTCCATTTCTACCTATTTCGAGTGATTGGCATGCCTTCTGAAGAGCTTCTTGAAAAGACCTACCAATTGCCATAACTTCTCCAACAGACTTCATCTGAAGACCTAACAACTTTTCGCATCCAGGGAATTTATTAAAATTCCATCTTGGAATTTTAACTATTACATAATCCAAAGTAGGTTCAAAGTAAGCGGATGTACTTTGAGTTATTTGGTTCTTAAGCTCATCTAGAGTGTAGCCAATTGCTAATTTAGCAGCAATCTTAGCTATTGGATAACCTGTTGCCTTTGATGCTAGAGCAGAAGATCTGGAAACTCTAGGATTGATTTCAATTGCAACTATATCTTCATTTTCATCAGGACTTACAGCAAATTGAACATTACAACCACCAGCAAAATCTCCAATAGACCTCATCATTTTTATTGCCATGTTTCGCATTTTTTGATAGCAAGTATCTGATAGTGTCATTGCAGGAGCAACGGTGATTGAGTCTCCAGTATGAATTCCCATGGGGTCCATATTTTCAATAGAACATATAATAATTACATTATCATTTGAATCTCTGAGAAGTTCTAGCTCATATTCTTTCCAACCAAGCAATGCTTTATCAATCAAAACTTCATGAATTGGAGATGCGTGAAGGCCTTTATTTAAGGCATTTTCAAATTTATCTTTCTCAAAAACAAAAGTTGCTCCACTACCACCAAGTGTGAATGATGGTCTAATTACTAGTGGAAATCCAAATTCTTGTGCAATTGACTTTCCTTCAAGAAATGAAGTAGCTATCTTTGCAGGAGCCACTGGAATTTCAATTTTATTCATTAAAAGTCTAAACTGTTCTCTGTCCTCTGTAATATTAATTGCATCGATGTCTACCCCAATTATTTCAACATTGTATTTTTTCCAGATACCTTTTTCGTCTGCTTCAATGCATAGGTTTAGTGCAGTTTGTCCACCCATTGTAGGAAGAACAGCATCAATGTGTTTTTCTTTTAAAATTTTTTCAATTGAATTACAATCGAGAGGTAAAAGATAAATATTATCGGCAACAACTGGATCTGTCATGATTGTTGCTGGATTTGAATTAATCAATGTAACTTCAATACCCTCCTCCCGCAAGGATCTTGAAGCTTGAGAGCCCGAATAATCAAACTCACAAGCTTGTCCGATAACTATCGGTCCGCTACCAATAATTAATACAGACTTAAGAGATTTATTTTTGGGCATTCTAAAATTATATTAAGAAGACTCTATAAGTTACAAAAAAAGGTGTTAAAAACACCTTTAAATAAACTTAAAAATTTGGTTATTTTTTAAACATTTGATCAGAAACAGATAATGATTTTCTTCCCTTTGCTCTTCTTCTGGAAATAACTTTTCTGCCATCGGAGGAAGCCATTCTTTCTCTGAAGCCATGTTTATTTTTTCTCTTTGTGTTTGATGGCTGATATGTTCTTTTCATCTTGTTTTATTTAATCAATGTTGGAAAACAAATATAGTATTATTTTTTTATTTACAACTTAATATTTTGTAAAATAAAATCAAATCTGTATCTTATAATCACAAATTTAGAATCTATTGTAAAAAATACATTTTATAATTATAAGACATATACAACATGAGACACAAAATTATTTATTTTATTAGCCTTATTTTTTATTTTTCAATTGCTCAAATTGATTACAACAATCAAATCCAACCAATTTTTGATAATAACTGCGTGAGTTGTCACTCCAATGGTGCCGCATACACTGGTGGGATTGAACTCACGAGTTACGATGAATTGATGGCAGGAGGCTACACCACCAATGAAACAAATGTTTTAAGTATTCTAGATAGTTACGTAACTACAGGATATATGCCTCCTACATGGGGAGGGGCTTATCTTGCTCAAGTTGATATAGACTTAATATCTCAATGGATTGCTGAGGGAGGTAATGGACCAATGACGGGAGGATGTATTTCAGACCTTGACAATGATGGGATATGTGAAGATGAATGTGATGAATTAATTACAATAGTTGAAGATTGTGAATGTTCCTTTTTTGATCCCAACACCTACACTGTTTCATATACTACAGTAGATGAGACATCTTGTACACTGACCGAAAGTTGCTATTGCGAGTGTATCAACGATTCTAATGATAACGGTATTTGTGATGAGGACGAGTCAGTTCAAGATTGCCCATGTGTAAATCCAGATTGGATAGATCCATTCACAATGTGCCTAATGATATACGACCCAGTGATCGGATGCGATGGTGCTGAATACAGCAACTCATGTTTTGCTCAAGCTGCAGGATTAACAAGTTGGACAAACCAGGACGGAACAGAAACGTCACTAGATTGGGATTGCAATGAAAATAATTGTATAGCAGTTCCTTTACCAGGTTGCATGTCGATGACTGTAGTTGATCCTGTTTGTGGTTGTGACGGAGTAACATATGGTAACTCAGGCGAAGCAGAGTGTAATAGCATTTATGAATACACCGCTGGTGCATGTGAAGACACACTATTTGGTTGTTACCTTTCATCTGGAACATTTGTAGAGAATGGCTGGTCTGGAAATGGAGAAGGTTCCAATTGGTGTAACTCTTGTTTTTGTGAAAATGGAATCCTTTCATGCACTGAGATGTTTTGCGATGATAATCCGGGCGAAGAAATATTTGGATGTACTGATGAAACTGCGTGTAATTATATGAATTCAGCAACCTCAGATGACGGCTCTTGTGTATATGATGGTGATAGTGAATGTCAAGATTGTGGTTCATTTTTGGATTTTAGCAGTTATGGAGATAATGAATTTTTCACTCAAACATACAATGCCCCACCAGGACTTATAATTACAATAAATTTCACCGGTTCAACAGAGTCCTGTTGTGACCATATATACGTTAATGGAATCGAATACGATGGAGTTCTTGACGGAGTCGTAGTTGGTGATGAAACGTTAGTAATTGAGTGGACAACTGACCAAAGTGTCAACTCAAATAGTGGTTATGGCTGGTATGCTGAACTTATTTGCGAAGAGCCTATCTATGGATGTACCCAGATTTATGCTGACAACTACAATCCAGACGCCAATACAAATGATGGTTCATGTATTCTTGATTGTGATTATTTAATTACTTATGAGTCTTACATAGACCTTAATTATGATAATTCCATTTCAAATTACTACTGTAATTACTATTTAACAAATGGCACTTACACACTTGAAGAGGCTATCAGCTACGGTTATAATTGTGACTGTATAGAAGCAGGTTGTACTGATGAAACTGCATGTAATTATGATTCAAGTGTGACCTTTGATAATGGTAGTTGCGAGTATGGTTGTTTTATGGATGATTGCATAAACTACCCTGTGGATTTTTTTGATTGTTCTGGAAACTGTTTAGGTGATTATTACATTGACAATTGTAGTTTTTATCAATGCGAAAACGGATTAATTTCAACAGAACTAACAGTTTTTGATGGATGTAATGAAAATGACATTTTGGGATGTACTGATGAAACTGCATGTAATTATATACCTACTGCAACTTTTGACAATGGAACCTGTGTTTATGAGGGTGAACCTGGGTGTGAAAATTGTGGATATCAACTAGACTTTAACAATTATGGGGATAATGAAATTTTCTCGCAAACTTTTGAAGCCCCGCCAGGATTAATAATGACAATTAATTTTAGTGGTTCAACAGAATCATGTTGTGACCACGTATACGTGAATGGTGTTGAATATGATGGAGTTCTCGATGGAATTGTTGTTGGCGCAGAAACTTTGTTAGTTGAATGGACATCTGACGGAAGTGTAAACTCCGTTTCGGGTTACGGTTGGTCTGCTGAACTATTATGTGAAGAAGTATATGAAGGTTGTACACTTCCCTACGCAGAGAACTATAATGCAGATGCCAATATAAATGACGGCTCATGTATTTTAGAATGTGGATACTTTCTTTCTTACGACTCATATTTAGATAATTCTAGCACATCTAACTACTACTGTGGTCTTTACGTAAGCCAAGGCACATACACTATCGAGCAAGCTATAAGTTTTGGATATAACTGTGATTGTGTGGTTCTAGGCTGTACTGATCAAAACGCTTTAAACTTTAATTCAGAGGCTACAATTGATGACTGTTCGTGCACATACGATAACGAATGTCCTTCAATTTCATTCACAACATCAGATACCAGCATTGGATGGCAAATAACTGATCTTGATGGCGAAATTGTTTTAGAACACAATTATAACAATACAAACGGTGGAAATTTTTGCTCAAACAATTGCTTCGCAGACGGCTGTTATTTAATTAATATGACTGCATTTTATGGAGGTGGCTGGTATCAAACATCACTTGAGATTGGAAATGAAACATTTACTTTATCAAACGGATACGAGGGTCTATCAACATTTTCATATAACTATGATATGGAATGTGAAGTTGGTTGTACAAATCCTGACGCTTCAAACTACAATGAAAATGCAATACTAGACGATGGATCTTGCGCAATTTTTGGTTGTACTATAATCACAGCATGTAACTTCGATGAAAATGCAACAGCATTTGACGGAAGTTGTTATTACTGCTTCAATGATGATTGCGACACATATCCCATCGAATTTTACGATTGTGAAGGTAACTGTTATGATTTAGACGAAGATGGTATTTGTGATGGAAATGAAGTTATTGGTTGTACAGATGATAGCGCATGTAACTTCAATCCAGAAGCCACAGATTCAGGAGATTGTGAATATCCGGACGAGTTTTATGACTGCCTCGGAAACTGTATAAATGATAATGATGGTGATTTAGTTTGCAACGAAATTGATAATTGTCCTTTAGAATACAACCCAGATCAAGAAGATTTAAATAACGATGGTATTGGAGATGCATGCGATGGTATTGGAAATTACGAAGAAAACATTTTCTACTGGGAAGTGTATCCAAACCCCTCTGAAAATGAGATTAAACTAAAATTAAACAACAAAGAGTCTGATGATTTCACAATAAGAGTAAGAAATATTTCTGGAAAAATTATTTTTGAAAAAAGTATACGTAACAATGAGCTGATAATTAGTAATTTAAATACTTCAGGTTACTATATATTGGAAATTCAGTCAAGTAAAGAATTTGCTCAAGAAGTTATAATTATAAAGTAGATTTACTAAAATTTGATTAGTTGTAAAGATGAATAATCTTTTTTTCCTCAAAAAAAGGTTCATCAAATATTTTATTTATCAAAAAAATATTTATTCTATTTTTAAAAAATTTTAGCTCATCTTCTAAGTTACCGCCTTTGAGGCAAATTAATCCATTACGAAATTTGTGTTCATGTACATTGGAAATTTTGTTTAATGTCCAATTATTAAGTTTTTCTAATTTTGCTACGGCTCTTGTAACTATAAAATCGTAACTACCATTTAAGTCCTCTGCTCTTGAATTAATTACTGATGTATTTTTCAATTCCAACTCACATGAAATCTCCTTCAAAATGTCAGTCTTTTTTTTAATCGAATCAACAAGGTCAAATTTAACATTAGGAAAAAAAATAGCAAGTGGTACACCAGGGAATCCACCTCCTGAACCTAAGTCCATTATTTTTGTATCACACTTAAATTCAAAATGTTTTGCAATTGATAGAGAATGTAAAACATGCTTTTCATAAAAGTTCGAAAAATCTTTCCTGGATATAAGGTTTACTTTCTCATTCCATTTAGAATAAATGGATTTTAAATCATTTATCTTGCTTTTTTGTTTTGATGTTAAGTCAAAATACTTACTGATAATATTTTTCACATTCAATAAATTATTCCTTAATAATAGTGAATTTCTGTTATATTTATAAAAAAGAATCTGATGATTTTTGAAATTACATCCGAAGACTCCAAATCAAAAGCACGAACTGGAAAAATTACAATTGATAGAGGTGAAATCAACACACCAATCTTTATGCCTGTCGGAACTCTTGGGTCTGTTAGAGGAGTTCA
Source organism: Flavobacteriales bacterium (assembly GCA_002863085.1). GTDB lineage: Bacteria > Bacteroidota > Bacteroidia > Flavobacteriales > TMED113. The sequence goes on along the minus strand of PKDT01000067.1, from coordinate 8,875 downwards.
TCAACACGAATTAACAGATGATATTAAATCAGAAATCATTCTTGGTAACACTTATCATTTATTTTTGAGACCTGGTGTCGAAATTATTAACAAAGCTGGCGGAATACACAAGTTTATAAATTTTGACAAACCAATTTTAACAGACAGCGGTGGATACCAGGTGTACTCTCTTTCAGAAAATAGAAAAATTTCTGAAGAAGGTGTAAGTTTTCAGTCTCACATTGATGGCACCACTCATTTTTTTACACCTGAAAATGTAATTGATATTCAAAGAAGAATTGGCGCAGATATAATCATGGCATTCGACGAATGCCCTCCTTATCCTTGTGATTATAAATATGTTAAAAAATCAATGAACTTGACACACAGATGGCTTAAAAGATGTAAATCAAAATTTGATTCAACAACTAATTTATATGGTTTTAATCAAACTCTTGTTCCAATAGTTCAGGGCGGAACTTATAAAGATTTAAGAAAAATTTCAGCTCAAAAGATTGTTGAATTTAATTTTCCAGCAAACGCAATCGGAGGGTTGTCAGTTGGCGAACCACACGATGAAATGTATGAAATGACAGACATCGTAACAGATATTCTTCCAAAACATAAGCCGAGATATTTGATGGGAGTTGGAACACCATCAAATCTTCTTGAAAATATTTCTTTGGGAATAGACATGTTTGACTGTGTGATGCCAACAAGAAATGCAAGAAACGGACTTCTTTATACAATGAATGGAACAATTAATATAAAAAATAAAAAATGGGCTAATGATTTCTCTGAAATTGATAGTATTGGAACATCATATGTTGATAGAAAATATAGCAAATCCTACTTGAGACACCTATTTGTCTCAAAAGAGATGTTAGGTAAACAAATTGCAAGTATACACAATTTAGCTTTCTACATTAATCTTATGAGACTTTCGAGAGAAAAAATTAAAGAAGGCTCGTTTTATGAATGGAAAGAAAAAATTATCAAAAGACTTGACAGGCGATTGTAAATGAAAAAATTTGATATTTACATACTAAAGAAGTTTCTATCTACTTTTTTGATTGCAATTTCATTAATTTTAGCAATTGCAGTAATTTTTGATTTCTCTGAAAAGATCGACAACTTTATTGATAATAAAGCACCTACAAATTTAATTATTCAAGACTACTACTTAAACTTTTTAATTTATTACGGTGTTGCTTTTAGCGGATTAATAACTTTTATATCAGTAATTTTTTTCACAGCTAAAATGAGTGACAACAATGAAATTATTGCTTTATACAATGCAAAAATAAGTCCATACAGACTATTAATACCATATTTTGTGGGTGCTCTAATAATATTTACCCCAAATTTACTTTTTCAGAATTATATTTTGCCATCCATGAACGAATCTAGGCTAAATTTTGAAAACCAGTACATAAAAAACAAAGACGTACTAAGAGAAAAAAAATTACACAAAAAAATAGACGATGAAAGTTACATTTTTATTAGAAACTATGACGTTCGAAATAAAAAGGGATTTGTTGTTGACATTCAAAAATACAATGATAACAAAATAATTGAAAAAATTTCAGCATCAATAATTGAATGGTCAGAGGACAAAAAGTTGTGGGAACTAAGAAACTATCAAAAAAAGTCAATTTCTAATGAACGATTGACTTCATTAACCAAGGAGAAAGTGTTAGTTGATTTAAATATTGGCCCTGAAGAATTATTTCAACAAAACAGATCTATTAAATCAATGAACTTCAAAAGTCTTGCAAAATTTATAAAAATTGAAAAAAAAAGAGGAAATGATTTTCTAACTTTCTACCAAATTGAACAAAACGAACGTTTTTCTAACTCATTTTCTATTTTCATTTTTACAATATTAGGATTTTTAATATCAAATAAAAAAACAAGAGGAGGTTTAGGCTTTAAGCTTACTACTGGTCTAGCAATTTGCTTTTTTTACATCTTTATAATGAAATTCGCTATAACTTTCACTTTAAACAGTGGAACCCCTGCATACATTGCTATCTGGACCCCAAACATTTTATTTTTATTATCATCTATGATTGTGTTTAAAAAATTAACCTAAAGCTCACAAGTCCAGCACCAATATTTAATTCTTTCAGGAATGATAGGTTTTTTGTTAAAAAAACCATAGACTGCTGATCCTGAACCTGTCATGCTGATGTATAAAGCACCCATTTTTTTTAAAACTTTTTTACAATCTATAATTTCATGACAAATTTTTTCTGAAGTTGTTTCAAGATCATTTTTAAGTGAATCAAGATTATTTATGTCATTTTTTTTATAAGGCTTAATATTTTTGGTCAGACGAAAATTTGTAAATACTTCTTTAGTTGATAAAATATCATCGGGTTTTAAAATAACTATAAAATCAAAATTAAGACGAAAACTTAGGGGTTTAATGACATCACCAGTTCCGGAAATCAAACTACACGAATTAATTAGAAAAAATGGACAATCACTTCCTATTTTTTTTGAATATGAAATTAATTCATCAATACCAAGATTTAAGGAAAAGAGTGTATTTAAAATTTTTAAAATATGTGCAGCATTGGAGGAACCACCTCCTAGACCTGAACCAATAGGTATATTTTTATGTAAATGCACGTCTATTGAAGGAATTTTATGATTTTTTGATAGTAAGTCATATGCCCTAACAATTAAATCATTTTCTATAGATTGAATTAAACCAGAATAAGATACATTGATATTACCATATCCCTTAGCAGGTACTATTTCTAATATATCGCTTAGTGAAATTGGGTAAAAAAAAGAATTAATATTATGGTATCCATCACTTCTCTTAGACACTACCCTTAGTCCGATATTAATTTTTGCATTAGAATAATAAATCACAATATTGATTGTTTAATTATCATTTAATTTATTAATATTTTTTTTAGTATAGTATATTTGTATTATATATTTAATGCTATGGAATATTTAGATTTTGAACATCCTATTAAAGAATTAAAAGAACAACTTGATAAAACTGTTTCTATTGGTAAAGAGACTAACACTGATGTATCAGAATTGACAAAAGAACTTAACAGTAAAATTCACTCATTAAAAAAAAAATTGTACTCTAATTTGACTCCATGGCAAATAGTCCAACTTTCAAGACACCCTGAAAGACCTTATACTCTAGACTACATTAATGCTCTTTGTGATGACAATTTTATTGAAATTCATGGAGACAGGAATTTTAAAGACGATAAAGCTATGGTTGGTGGTTGGTGCAGTATAGATAACCAAACCTACATGATAATTGGTCAACAAAAAGGAAAAAATACCAAAACTAGGAAATATAGAAATTTCGGCATGGCAAACCCTGAAGGCTACAGAAAAGCTTTAAGATTAATGAAAATGGCTGAAAAATTTAATCACCCAATAATTACTCTGATTGACACACCCGGTGCGTACCCTGGAATTGAAGCAGAGTCAAGGGGACAAGGTGAAGCAATTGCTAGAAACATTTATGAAATGATAAACCTCTCGGTACCAGTAATATCATTTATAATTGGTGAAGGAGCATCTGGTGGTGCGCTTGGAATAGGTGTAGCAGATAAAGTTTTTATGCTTGAAAATACTTGGTATTCTGTCATATCTCCAGAAAGTTGTTCTTCAATTCTTTGGAGAAATTGGGACAACAAAGAGAAAGCAGCGGAATCATTAAAGCTTACTCCAAAAAATATGTTAAAAAACAAACTAATTGACGGTATAATTAAAGAACCACTTGGAGGAGCACATCAAAAACCAGAAGTTGTTTTTAAAAATGTTAAAGATTGTTTAAATATCAATGTTAAGAAATTACATTCGCTAAGTTCAAAAAAAAGGATCATGGAAAGAATTGAAAAATTTTCAAAAATGGGTGTTTTCCAAGATTAATATTTCTAATTAAACTATATTTATAATAAAAGTGATAAAATTATGTCACAAAACTCGAAAAGATTAAAACTTCCTCCCCAAGCTATTGACTTTGAAGAAGCTGTACTGGGTGCAATTTTAATTGATAAGAATGCCATGGCTGAAGTCGGAGACATTCTTTCGCCAGAAGTTTTTTATAAAGAATCTCATAAAGAAATTTTCAAGGCTACTGAAACCCTTTTCCAGAATGCTGAACCAATTGATGTGATGACTGTCAAGAATCAACTTCAATTAAATAAAAAACTAAAATTATGTGGTGGAGCTATTTATTTAGCTGAACTAACAAACAAGGTGATTTCCTCAGCTAATATTGAGTACCACAGTAGAATAATTGTACAAAAACACATCCAACGTGAACTTATATCAACCTGCAGCGAAATTATTCAAGATTCTTATGATGAATCAACAGATGCTATTGAGCTTTTGGATAGCGTAGAAAGTAAAATATTCGCTATCAGTGAAGGTAATATAAAAAAGAAATATTCAAACGCAAGCAAACTTATCCAGAGTGCAATCAAAGAAATTGAAAGAATAGGAAATCTACCAAGCGGTTTAAGTGGAATACCATCTGGATTTACTGAGATTGATGAAATTACTAGCGGCTGGCAAAATTCTGAACTTATAATTATTGCTGCACGTCCAGGAATGGGTAAAACAGCTTTTGTATTATCCATGGCAAGAAATATTTCTGTTGAACATAAAATGCCTATTGCTATTTTTTCTTTAGAAATGTCGTCAATTCAACTCATTACAAGACTAATTACTTCAGAAACTGGACTAAGTCAACAAAAGCTCAGATCTGGTGACTTAGAACCTCACGAGTGGACTCAACTTCATCATAAAGTTAAGCAAATTGAAACTGCCGATATTTTTATTGATGACACACCATCGTTGTCAGTTTTTGACTTAAGAGCTAAATGTAGAAGACTTCAAAGTGAACATGGAATAAAGTTAATTATCATTGATTACCTGCAACTAATGTCAACTAGAGACCACAAAGGAAATAGAGAACAAGAAATTTCTCATATTTCTAGATCTTTGAAAAGTATTGCTAAAGAACTTAACGTCCCAGTAATTGCTCTATCACAACTAAGTAGAGCTGTTGAAAATAGACCCGGCAAGAGACCCGTACTATCAGACCTAAGAGAATCTGGTGCAATCGAACAAGATGCAGATATTGTATCTTTCATATATCGTCCAGAATACTATCAAATCGGTGAATGGGATTACCCTCCCGCTGGTCCAACTGAGGGTGAAGCTGAATTTATAATTGCAAAGCACCGTAACGGACCTACAGAAAATATGAGGCTTAAATTTGAAAAACAACTGATTAAATTTTCTAATATCTCTGATGAAATTTTCTCTACCGATATTGAGTCTGGAATTAACAATGATATCAACATAAATGATCAATTCTAAAAAACACATTCCAATAATTATTTTTTATTTTTTTTTCATTTGGGGCAACTTATTTAGTCAAAATTTATTAATTCCAATGGACGAATTAAAACAAAAAAACCATTTAAAAGCGTATGGAGTTGCATATTGGATTTTAAAACAAGATAAGGAAGTGGACTGGCTTCTAAATTTTAGAGGAGGTAGTTTCCTGACAAAGTATGAACAAAAAATAGAAAAGGAATGTTTGTTGAGAGGAGTTTCTTTTGAAATTATAAATCCTAATGATCTATCAATAATTTATGAAACAATTGCTGACCCTCAAAATAACTATGACATCGTTAAATTAGAAAAAGCTCCGAAAATAGCAGTTTACTCTCCAAAGAACAAGCAACCATGGGACGATGCTGTAACATTAGTATTGGAGTATTCTGAAATACCATATGATATTATATATGATGATGAAATATCAAATAATATTTTACCAATGTATGATTGGCTTCATTTACACCATGAAGACTTTACTGGTCAATATGGGAAATTTTACAGATCATTCAAAAATGCATCATGGTATGTTGAACAAAAAAAAATTTTTGAAGACAACGCAAAAAAATTTGGCTTTAATAAAGTTTCAAAACAAAAACTTGAAATCGTAAAAAAAATAAAAGAATATACAGCAGGAGGAGGCTTTCTTTTTGCTATGTGCTCCGCAACGGATACCTATGACATTGCTCTTTCAGCCGAAGAAACAGACATATGTGAATATATGTTTGATGGGGATCCAATAGATAAAAATGCTCAAGAAAAGCTTGATTTTAACAAAAGTTTTGCATTCGAAAATTTTGAGTTAGTAAAAGATCCTATGACGTATGAATTTTCTAATATTGATGTAACATCAACTAGAAAAATCAAAGAAGAAAATGATTTTTTCACACTTTTTGAATTTTCAGCTAAATGGGATCCCGTACCAACTATGCTATGTCAGAATCATGATAAAATAATAAAGGGGTTCATTGGCCAAACAACGGCTTTTAATAAAGATTTAATAAAACCAAATGTGTTGATTTTGGGTGAAAACAAATCTCTTAATGAAGCAAGATATATACATGGTAAATTTGGCTTGGGTACTTGGACCTTTTATGGGGGACATGACCCAGAAGATTACAAGCACAGAATCGGTGACCCCAAAACTGAACTTGCACTTTACCCTAATTCTCCCGGCTATAGACTAATACTCAATAATATTTTATTTCCTGCAGCCAAAAAAGAAAAAAGAAAGACTTAATCAAAAAAAGTTATTTTGATCACAACCCTTGCCACTGGATTGGGATAAATATATAAAGGGCTTAGAAATGAATTTTTTTCTATAAAAGTATTTAGATGATCAAATGAAAAACCTATAGAAAAATTTGATCTTGATATGAAAATATCACCTGAAATAAATGGTGATTTTGAACTCTTTACATCTCTTTGCTGGTAAAAAACATCTGTCAGAGGAAAAAAACTTTCAGGATAATAACGACTTAATAGTAAACCTTTAACTGAGAATTTTAGAAGATAGTTATTTATTATTTTCTTTTGAAAATTGAACTTTTGAGTAAAGACAAAATTTGGTATAGAAATTTGATTATTGTCAATGTTCTGGTATATTAAGTTGTTTTCAACTTTAAAACTTTTGAAAATTAGATTTTTCTTGATATTAATTTTAAAATAATTTATTTTATTTTCTATTTGAGATATGCCAGCCAACTCATCATAATAAGTATAATTTTCCGCTAAAGAATAATATAAGCTTGATGAAAAGTTCTCATCAATGTTTGACAAAAAAACATTTGTTGAAAACAAACTCGAAATATTCAAATTATCCCAACTGCTTGGATATCCGTTATAATAATGATGTGCAAAAAAGTCAGGTTTCTTCTTTACATAATTTATTTTAAAGTCATAAGATAATTTATTAGTGATTTTTTTATAACCAACAAAGTAAATAAAATTGCTTTTATTGTAACCATTTGTAAAAACAGTAGTATTTAAACTTAGGTTATCAGTTAAAAAATTATTATTCTGAAATGAAACATATATATCTCCATTTATTTTATTAGAATTTAAATCGTTTGTAAAGTAGCTTAGTTTAGAAATTGAAATTTTTGATTCTTTATATTTTAATGAAAATGAATTATAAATCCTGTCATAGAATGTTTGTAAATTGTAATTTATTATTGCGTAATAATAAGGTGTTAGGGAATAATAAAATGAAGATGGATAATCATCTTCATAATTCCTTTTAAAAGAGATAAAATCTAGTTTATGGATTATTTTAACACTTTTTGAGAAATTATAATTTTGTTTAAAAACAAATTGTCTTTTTTTAATTGAACAGAGACCATTTTGGATGAAGGTTGGAGAAAGTTCATTTGAACTACCCGAATAAAAATCAGTTAAACCACCATTCATTTCATATGAAGCATTTAGTGAATTAAAAGATAGCATATAATGATATGGTCTATTGTTATACTTTTGAACAAGTTTTAGAACTAAATTACTGTATTTGTTCAATTGATTATCATAAAAACCTCTTGAAGATAAATTACCATAATTAAAATATAGTCTAGTATTATTATTAATTCTTCTAGATAAAAGTGCATTTATATTTGCTCCTTCATTATAAGTGTTTTCATATTTTATGGTACTATAATCGTCATTGAAAATCACATGATTTTTGAAATCAATTGCTCTTGTATTTCTTGAATTGTGTTCAATAATAGGGCTAGTTGATAAGAAAGTCGGAATTAAGTTTACAACTGGGTCACCTATATTATTTATTACTAAATGCTCAGCATTATCATCAATATCAAACTGATGTATCTTATTTGAAATTGTGTCATTTTTTGAGAAACAAATAGTAATTATAAATAAGTTTAAAAAAATAAATCTCATAAAATTTTAAAAAAAAAGCCCCAATTAATAATTGGGGCTGAAAGTTGGCGACGACATACTCTCCCAGTTTTACCTAGTACCATCTGCGCTAACAGGCTTAACTTCTCTGTTCGATATGGAAAGAGGTGATCCCTGTTGCTAAAGTCACCATAAGTGAAATATTAACAAATTAAGAAAGATTAAATTTTAACAAATAATAGAATTACATTAAGACATTGCGAAAAAAGTCTACGGGTAATTAGTATTGCTCGGCTATGATGTTACCACCTTTACACCTGCAACCTATCAACGTCCTAGTCTCGAACGACCCTTAAAAGAAATCTCATCTTGAGGTTGGCTTCGCACTTATATGCTTTCAGCGCTTATCCATTCCCGACATAGCTACCCTGCGATGCAACTGGCGTCACAACAGGTACACTAGAGGTCAGTCCACTCCGGTCCTCTCGTACTAGGAGCAGATCCTCTCAAATTTCTAACGACCACCACAGATAGGGACCGAACTGTCTCGCGACGTTCTGAACCCAGCTCGCGTGCCACTTTAATGGGCGAACAGCCCAACCCTTGGGACCTTCTCCAGCCCCAGGATGTGACGAGCCGACATCGAGGT
>PKDT01000048.1 GCA_002863085.1 Flavobacteriales bacterium | reverse complement strand
TTTTCCTGACTCATAGATATCTATTAAGACTACATTTTTTTTAGATTTTTTTACAATTTTACCTTCTAAGTCAACTGTAAATAACAATTTATCATTAGAGAAATTTTCTGACACAAATGAATCGGGAGTTGGTAAGAGTACAGCATCAATAACATGTACAACACCGTTATCTGCAATTAGGTCTGCAGTAGTAACAACTGCATTGTCGATCGTTACTGTTCCGTTATCAATAGAAACATTTAGAAATGTACCATTTAGTGTCTCAATTGTAATACCATCAGAGAGATCAGATGATAGGTTTGATCCTGAAACAACATGATGTAATAGTATATTTGTAAGTTCTCCAGTAGGGTTTTCTAGTAGGCTTTCAACAGTTCCTGCTGGCAAATCAGCAAAAGCATCATCAGTTGGAGCAAAAACAGTAAAAGGACCGTCTCCACTTAATGTATTTGCTAGACCAGCAGCAACAACAGCTGCTTCTAAATTATTGTGATTAACAGAGTTCACAATAATATCAACAACAGTCTCGGGAACATCACCATTGCCCTCCTCAATTACTAAAACATAAAAATTTAATAAGTCTGACACTTCGATGTCGGTAAGTGGTACGGGAAGACCAAAGACCTCGTAAGTAGCATCAACAGACAGTACAAAATTTAATGGAAAGGCTTGAGAACCTGAAGAAATTAAATCACTTGATACAGGTTCAGTTGAGTAAATAGATGCACATCCAAAATCTCCACCTGACCATGAGCAATCAGAATTATCACAAGCATAGTTAAAACCAGCTGGTAAGCCTTGGACTTCAGAAATAGAAATAGATGTTATTTGTACACCTTCAAAAAGTTGCGGTCCTGCTCCCAAATCATAAACAATTGAAGTGTCAGCAGGAATTCTTATTCCAAATGAAGTAGAGTAGTTTTGACCAGTTAATATATTTGGTAATGCAGTCAGTGTGTCTAAATCGGTTGTAAAAGATGACTCATCTATATTGAAAGTACCGTCTGATTGTATTTGTAACGGGTAAGAACCAGCAGGATCTTCTAGAAAGCCAGTTTGACTAAAGTTTACTTCACAATTTTGAGAAATCAAAAAAAGTGATGCTAATAAAAGGTTTAAAAAAAGTATTTTTTTCATCATATAAATAATTTTGTTTATGTTTTTCTAATTAATTCTTCCATATGTAAATAATCAATTGCCTCCTCAAGACTCCTTATTAATACTATTTCTTGGGCATCTTTTTTTTTCATTTTCATATTAGAAGAGACTAATATAAATGATTTATTTTCTTTTTTCCAAATTATATTGTAGTGATGTATTTTCTTTAAGTCGATAATTTGCCAAGATTCAGATTTAATATCAACAATTAGGTCATTGGGATTATCTTTATTTTTATCTAGAGAATCAATTAAAAGATTAAAATCTTCTAAAGATTCTATAGGAATTATCTTAAAATTGGGATTCTGTGAATTCATAAATCAGCTTTTTATTTTTGAAGCTAACAGATATAATATTGCCATACGAACAGACACACCATTTTCTACTTGATCAAGGACAATGGAATTATCAGAGTCAATAATATCGCTTGTTACTTCTACGCCTCGATTTATCGGGCCTGGATGCATAAAGACTAGATTTTTACCAATATTTTTAATATTATCAAAGTTTATTCCAAACTGCATTGAGTACTCTCTGTTAGAGGGGAAAAAATTAATATTTTGTCTTTCAAATTGAATTCTTAAAATATTTGCAACATCACACCATTTTAATGATTCATTTAAATTATAACTTACTTCAACACCCATTTCCGATAAAAATTTTGGAATAAGTGTAGAAGGACCGCATACCTTCACATTTGCGCCAAGTTTTTTTAAACAAATGATATTTGAAATCGCAACTCTTGAATGTTTAATATCACCAATTATCAAAACATTTAAGCCTTTTACAGTACCAAATTTTTTCTTTATTGAATATGCATCAAGTAATGCTTGTGTAGGGTGTTCATGTGAACCATCTCCAGCATTAATTATGACAGAAGATACATGTCTAGAAAGAAACTTTGCTGCACCTGGAAACGGATGTCTTAGAACAAGCATATCAACTTTCATAGATAAAATGTTTTTGGCTGTATCAATTAAACTTTCACCCTTTGTAAGTGATGATGTTGAAGCAGAAAAATTAAGAACATCTGCTGAAAGTCTTTTCTCTGCAATTTCAAATGAAATTCGTGTTCTTGTTGAAGGTTCAAAAAAAAGATTAGCAACAGTTATGTCTCTTAAAGTTGGAACTTTCTTTATGGGTCTTTTTAAAACTTCACTAAAACTATCAGCAAAACTAAAAATTAGTTCAATATCTTCTAAACTCAAATCTTCAATTCCTAGTAAATTATTTACACTGAGTTGTTTCATGAATTTTTATTTAAAAGAATTACACATTTTTTTTTATCATCCAGTTTAACCAAAACACGCTCATCATCTATCACATCTATTGATTTCCCTACATAAGTTGGTTCAATTGGAATTTCACGACTAAATCTTCTATCAATTAAAACTAAAAGTTCAACAGAGTTTGGCCTCCCAAAAGAAACGAGAGCATCTAACGCAGATCTAACAGATCTCCCTGTGAATAATACATCATCAACTAAAATTACATTTAAACCTTCTAAAGAAAAATTTATTTTTGTTTCATTTGGTATTAGAACGTCTTTTCTGCGCCTAAAGTCATCACGAAAAAATGTGGTATCAAGATAACCAATCTTCATTTCTTTTTTGGTTTCTCTCTCAATATTTCGATGAATCATTTCAGATAAAGCTGTACCTCTTGGCTGTAAACCTATTATGACACTTTTATCAATTTCAGATACATGATTTTCAATAACTTGGGATGATAGTCTCCTGATAGTTAGATTTAAATGCTTGGAATTCAGAATTTCTTTTCTTTGTTCAAGCATCAATTTAAATGTTATAAATCAAAAAAAAATTATTTATCATCAATTTTATTTTTTAAGTCTGATAAAGCGTCAATGTCACCCAAAGTTGATTTACTAATTTTTGATTGAACATCCTTCATAACCTTATTTTTTGTAGCTTCTTGTTTTTTACGTGTTTCTTTTTCTTCATTTTCAAAATCAATTATATTGTCTTTCAAACAAACAATTATTCTTCTATTTTCTTTTGAAAACTCAAGAACTTTGAATTCAGAAATTTCACCAACTTCAAGTTTTGTTTTATCAACTTTGACACAGTATCTTTTTGGAATGTAGCCCTCTAATCCTTCTTTCTTGAAAATTACAGAGGCGCCTTTATCAAAAATACTCACAACTTCACCTTCATGCACAGAATCTTCAATAAAGATGGTTTCGTATGTGTCCCATGGGTTCTCTTGGAGTTGCTTATGACCTAAACTCAATCTTCGATTTTCACCATCGAGTTCCAGAACAATCACATCTAATTTATCACCTATTTTAGTAAAATCAGCAGGGTGTTTAATTTTCTGAGTCCAAGACAGATCAGAAATATGAATTAATCCATCAACACCTTCTTCTAACTCTATAAAAATTCCAAAATTTGTGAAGTTTTTTACAATTCCTGAGTGTTGTGAATCTACAGGGTATTTTTCAATAATTTTGACCCAAGGATCTGGATACAATTGTTTTATTCCTAGAGACATCTTTCTTTCTTCTCTGTCAAGAGTTAAAACTTGTGCTTCTACTTCCTGACCAAGCTTAAGAAAATCTTGAGCAGATCTGAGGTGGGTGGACCATGACATTTCTGAGACATGAATAAGTGCTTCAACACCAGGCATAATTTCGACAAACGCACCATAGTCTGCCAAGACAACAACATTTGCTTTTACCTTGTCTCCTACTTTAAGTTTATCATCTAGTGATTCCCAGGGATGTTCCGTTAATTGTTTGAGACCCAATTGAATCCTGGATTTATTTTCATCGAAGTCAAGAGTAACAACTTTTATTTGTTGATCTAATTCAACAACTTCGTTGGGATGTTGAATCCTGCTCCAAGAGAGATCAGTTATGTGTATTAAACCGTCCACACCCCCTAGGTCAACAAAAACTCCGTAAGATGTGATGTTCTTAACAACACCCTCAAGAATTTGGCCTTTATCAAGTTTAGAAATAATATCTTTTTTTTGTTGCTCTATATCTTCTTCAATTAGAGCCTTGTGGGATACAACAATGTTCTTAAACTCGTGGTTTATTTTAACAACTTTAAATTCCATATTTTTACCAACATAAACATCATAATCCCGAATAGGTTTAACGTCAATTTGTGAACCAGGTAAAAATGACTCTAAACCAAATACGTCAACAATCATACCTCCTTTAGTTCTGCATTTAACAAACCCTGAAACAACCGACTGTTCATCATGAGCTAATTCAACTTTGCCCCAAGCTTGTAACGCTCTTGCTTTCTTGTGAGATAGAACTAATTGACCTGTTTTATTTTCTTTTTTATCGATAATAACTTCGACAGTGTCGCCAAGTTTATATTCAGGGTTATACCTAAATTCATTAATGGAGATGACTCCTTCGGATTTCGCTCCAATATCAATAATAAAATCCCTGTCACTTTGAGCAACAATTTTACCTTCAATTATTTTAGTTTCATCTAAGACACTCAAAGTTTCATCATACATAATTTCAAGTTTCTTGTATTCAGAATCAGAATAATGTTGAACACCTTCTTCATACTCTGACCAGTCAAAATCATCAAGAGAAACTTGTTTTTCGTCTTTAATTTCAGTTAAGCTTTGAGCTTCATGAATAATTTCCTCTTCACTTTTAATATCTTTATTTTCAATTAGCTGATTATCATCAGAACTATTTTCAACTTTGTCCTGATTGTCTGATGAGGCAGATTCTCTTGTTTCAGATATATCATCAACAGCTACAGTTTCATCAACAGCTACAGTTTCATCAACAGCTACAGTTTCATCAACAGCTACAGTTTCACCAACTTTTGTCAATTTCTTTTTCAAATTTTTACTTTTTTTTACATTAGAAACTTTATCAGTTTTTTTTGATGTTTTTTTTGGGGAAGTTTCAGTTGAAGATTTTTTTGACTTTAAATCTTCTTTGGAATCAGATTTACTCATGATGGTTTTTTTGTATCTCAACTTCAACACGGGACTTAATTTGAAATTAAGTTGAAAGGCTTATTACTTATTTATAACATCCTGTTATATCCCTAAATCAAAAAAAACAGGTCTGCAAATATAATAACTTAATTTTAAATTAAAATTTTTTTGAGTTATTTTTAACTTATAATATAAATTACTTTATCAATGAAAGAATTTGATATTCCTACCGGTTACTCAGCCTCAATTATAGACTCGATCAGAAAAATTAGAGAAAGAAAAGACCCAAGAAAAAAGGATATTTCTCCAAGTATAATCAAAATGAAAAATATTGAATTTCACATTGGTAGACATTTTGGGTTTTGTTTTGGAGTAAAAAACGCAATTGAAATTTGTTACTCTGCATTGAAAAAGTTTCCGTCAAAAAAAATTTATTTATTAAGTGAAATGATTCATAACCAGCTTGTGAATCAAGACCTGATTGATGCTGGGATTTCATTCATAATGGACACCAGTGGTAAACAATTAATCAGTTGGGATAAAATAACTAAAGATAATATTGTCATTATTCCAGCATTTGGAACAAGTCTTGAAGTTCTTGAAATTTTGAAATCAAAAAAAATTCAAACTGAAAAGTTTGATACTACCTGCCCATTTGTTGCTAAGGTGTGGAACCGATCAAAGTCAATTGCAAGCAATGGTTTTACAACAATTATTCACGGAAAGGCTGATCATGAAGAAACTAAATCAACATTTTCAAGGGCAAAAAAATACGGTCCTGCAATAATTGTTGAAACAATAGATGATGTTCACGAATTGTGTGACATAATTCGGAATTCAAAAAGCATCAAAACCAAAAAATTTGAAAATAAAATATCATTGAATTTTGATTTTGAAAAAGATTTAAAAAAAGTTGGTGTAGTAAATCAAACTACTATGTTGGCAACTGAAACAAAAAGAATCATTGATATTATAAAATTAACTCTAAAAAAAATACATAAAAAAGATGATGTTTCTGATTACATTGCGAATACTAGGGACACTCTCTGTTACGCAACTAATGAAAATCAAGAAAGCACGATAAATTTATTAAAAAACAAAGTTGATTTAGCTATAATTGTGGGTGGCTATAACAGTTCTAACACAACTCATTTAGCTGAACTTGCTTCTCAAAAGGTCAAAACTTATTTTATTAACTCCCCTGATAAAATATTTACAGACAATAGTATCAAGCATTTTGATTTTCATTCAAAGGAAGAAATAACAACAAGTAATTTTTTACCAGACAAAAGATGTAAAATAATTTTAACTAGTGGAGCTTCTTGTCCTGATGTTATTATAGAAAAAATCATGAGAAAAATAAGTGCCATGAAAAAAGAAACAATAAATATTCAAAAAATCATTAAAGACTTTGAGTCAAACTATGTGGTTTAAAACTACATATTTCTTCTATACTCTCCGCCCAACAAAAACAACTTTTTAGTAATTTGTCCTAAAGAAGCCTTGTTTGCCACATTCATTATTGATTCAAAAATATTTTTGTCTCTCAAAACACATTTTTCTAATTTATCAATTATTTTTTCATAATCAGCATTGTTATTCTTGATGAAGCTTTTGACTGATTCAATTTGTGTATTCTTTTCATCTTCACTGGATCTAATAATTTTTTCAGGCGTCATTGTTGGAGATCCGTCTGACCCTAAAAAAGTGTTGACTCCAATAATTGGAAATTCACCCGAGTGTTTTTTTGTTTCATAAAATATGGATTCTTCTTGAATCTTGCTTCTCTGGTACATTCTCTCCATAGATCCCAGAACTGAGCCCCTATCAGTTATTCTATCAAATTCTTTTAAAACAGCTTCTTCAACTAAATTTGTTAGCTCTTCAATAATATATGATCCCTGCATGGGGTTTTGATTTTTAGCTAATCCCAGTTCTTTATTTATGATAAGTTGAATAGCTAAAGCTCTTCTTACAGATTCTTCTGTAGGAGTTGTAATTGCCTCATCATATGCGTTCGTGTGTAGTGAATTACAATTATCATATATTGCATAAAGTGCTTGTAAAGTTGTTCTAATATCGTTAAAGCTAATCTCTTGAGCATGGAGTGATCTTCCTGACGTTTGTATGTGATATTTGAGTTTTTGAGATCTTTCATTGGCCATATATTTAAATTTCATCGCTTTTGACCATATTTTTCTTGCCACCCTACCTATTACAGCATACTCTGGATCTATACCATTAGAAAAAAAGAAAGATAAATTTGGAGCAAAATCATCTATTTTCATTCCTCGACTTAGGTAATATTCGACATAAGTAAATCCGTTAGCGAGCGTAAATGCAAGTTGAGTAATTGGATTTGCCCCAGCCTCTGCAATATGGTAACCAGAGATAGAAACAGAATAGAAATTTCTGACTTTATTTTTAATAAAAAATTCTTGTATATCAGCCATCATTCTTAAAGCAAAATGAGTAGAAAAAATACATGTGTTTTGAGCTTGATCCTCTTTTAAAATATCAGCTTGAACAGTTCCTCTAACGGTTGATAGAGTCTTTTTTCTAATTTCATTGTAAATTTCTGGACTTAGTACATCAGCACCTGAGACACCCAACAAAAACAATCCTAATCCGTTGTGACCATCTGGAAGAGTACCATTATATGTAGGTTTTTTCTTGTTTTCAAATATTTTCTTTAATTTATTGTTTACTTTATTGGTAAGGTTATTTTGCTCGATATATATCTCGCATTGTTGGTCAATTGCAGCATTTAAGAAAAATGCTAGAATCATTGGAGCAGGTCCATTAATAGTCATTGATACTGATGTGTTGGGATTACATAAATTAAAACCCGAATATAGTTTTTTAGCGTCGTCAACAGAAGCAACCGAAACTCCAGCATTTCCTATTTTACCATAAATATCCGGTCTTATTTGTGGATCACGGCCATAAAGAGTTACAGAGTCAAATGCAGTCGATAATCTGACGCTATCCATATCCTTACTCAAATAATGGAATCTTATGTTTGTTTTCTCTGGAGAACCTTCACCAGCAAACATTCTTGTAGGGTCTTCTGTGACCCTCTTAAATGGGTAAATGCCAGAAGTAAAAGGAAAAGATCCAGGAAAATTTTCCTGTTTTAACCAAATTAATATATCCCTCCATGATGTATATTTTGGAGTAGCAACAACAGGGATTTTCGTTCCGGATAGAGATTCTTTAAAATTATTGATCGTTAATGTCTTTTCTCTCACTTGAAATTGAAACTTTTCGTTTTTGTATTTCTTTAGAGTTTTTGAAAATGATTCAAGGCTTTTAATATCATCATTACTTATTTTTTTTGATAACTTAGAAATTTTATTTTTTATTTCTTTTTTTGTTGATGGATTTTCTAAAATTTTAAAGCTATTTTTAAGAGAAAAAATAGATTCAGCTATTATTGAACTTTCAATTGTTTCTTGATTATAAGATCTTATAATTTCAGATATTTCAGACAAATATCTTACTCTACTTGGAGGAATTAGCTGATTTTTTTTATGAAATGTTGAAAGAATTATCTTAGCTTGATCTAAAACCATTACATGATTCTTGATTTCATTAATTAAATCACGAAAAAAATAATTAATTCCATCATTATTAAATTCTGATGAAATAGTTCCATAAACTGGCATACTATCAATTGATGAGTCAAATAAATTTTGATTTCTTTGAAATTGTTTTTTAACATCTCTGAGAGCATCGAGTGAACCGGTCTTGTCAAATTTGTTTAATATTACAAAGTCCGCAAAATCTAACATATCAATTTTCTCTAACTGACTTGGAGCTCCAAACTCAGGGGTCATTACATAAATTGATTTGTCAGAAAACTCTGTAATTTCAGTATCAGATTGACCGATTCCAGACGTTTCCAAAATTATTAAGTCATAGTTAGCAGACTTTAAAATCGAAAGTGAGTCTGAAATGCTCTTTGATAATGAGATATTTGACTTTCTAGTAGCCATAGATCTCATATATATTCTGGAATCATTGACGGAATTCATACGTATTCTATCACCTAAAAGTGCTCCCTTCGTTCTCTTTTTTGAAGGGTCTACACAAATAATTGCAATAGATATCTTTTCAAAATTATTTAACAATCTTCTAATTATTTCGTCAACAAAGGAAGATTTACCAGCACCACCAGTACCAGTGATTCCTAAAACATATGAATTTGATTTTAGAGCTTCTTCTGTTAAAAAGTCAAGGTAATTTTTCTTTAACGGTGAGGAATTTTCAAAGATTGATATTAATCTACCTACAGCTTTATTGTCTCTAGACTTTATGTTATTAATAGTTGGCAAAAAATCTGTTTCATTTATGTCGTAATCTGATCTTTCTACCAAATCATTTATCATACCTTGTAATCCCATTTTTCTACCGTCATCAGGATGATAAATTCTTTCAATTCCATACTTGTGTAATGAATTAATTTCAGAATGAAGTATTGTTCCTCCACCTCCTCCAAAAATTTTAATGTGAGTAGCATTATTAATTTTTAACAAGTCAAACATATACATAAAGAACTCCATATGTCCACCTTGATATGATGTTACAGCAATTGAATTTGCATCTTCTTGAATAGCACATTTAACAATGTCTTCAACGCTTCTATCATGACCTAAATGAATAACCTCACAACCTGTAGACTGTAAGATTCTTCTCATTATGTTTATTGAAGCATCATGACCATCAAAAAGGGCTGCAGCTGTAATTATTCTAATTTTATTTTTTGGCTTGTAGATATGTGCTTTTTCCATCAAAAATTTTTAATTTGTTCATTCAGTGAGTTCAATTTATTAATAGTATCGCGTTTCTTTTTCTTTTCAATTTCTATAACATGCTCAGGAGCATTTTTTACAAAACTTGTATTTGATAATTTTTTTTCAACAGATTTCAAAAATGATTTCAAATAAACTATTTTATCTTTAATTTTTTCAATCTCAATTTTCTTATCAATTTTGAAAAGTAAAGGAATGTAATATTTGTTGGCATTGACCATGAACGGGAATAAATTCTTTTTATCTTTTGAAACCTTTTCTATTTCATACACATTACACATCTTTAGTAATACATCGCTGAAAATAAACTCATCAGTATCTTCATAAAGAAGCTTTATGGATTTTTTAAAAGGGATATTTTTTTCGAGTCTTATTTTTCGAATTTCGGCTACTAGAGAAAACACTTTTTCAAATTTTAATAATGATACTTTATCAATTTCTTCATTTACTGACGGCCATTTAGATTCAATAATTGAATTGTTGTTTTTCGGGTCATTTAAACTCTGCCATATTTCTTCAGTTATGAATGGCATGAAAGGATGGAGTATAACCAATAAATCATTAAAAAAATCTTTGGTTTTATCAAGTGTATCAGATGATATATTTTTGTTAGATGTCTTGACAAGCTCCAAATATGTACTACAAAAATCATCCCAGATTAATTTATATATGAGTATTAAACAGTCAGAAATTCTGAACTCCGTAAATAGCTTTTCAAGACGGCTAAGTTTGATATTTATTTTTATTTTAAACCATTCAATAGCAACTTTTTCGCTTTGAGACTGTTCAGATTGAATAGGATTCCAAGAGTGAATTAATCTAAAAGCATTCCAAATTTTATTAGAAAAGTTTCTTCCCTGTTGGCATAAACTAACATCAAATAATAAATCATTTCCTGCCGGTGAAGCAAATAACATAGCAGTTCTAACTCCATCAGCTCCATATTCATCAATTAGTTTGATAGGATCTGGAGAATTCCCGAGCGATTTGGACATTTTTCTTCTTTTGTTGTCCCTTACAATACCTGTAAAATAAACGTTCTTAAAAGGAAATTTACCTGTGAACTCATATCCCGAAATAATCATCCGTGCAACCCAAAAAAATAAAATATCAGGACCAGTAACTAGATCTGAAGTTGGATAATAGTAATTAAAGTCTTTATTTTTAGGATTTCTAACTCCATCAAAAACACTCATTGGCCATATCCAAGACGAAAACCATGTATCAAGTACATCTTCATCTTGTTTGAGATCAGATAATTTTAATTTATTATTTTTTGATTTTAGCTTTGCTAATTTTAGTGCAGAAGTCTTGTTTTCCGCAACTACATATTCATTATCATTAAAGTAAAAAACTGGAATTTGATGCCCCCACCAAAGTTGTCTAGACAAACACCAGTCTTTGATATTTTCTAACCAGTGTTTGTAAGCACCAACCATTTTATTTGGATAAAAATTTATCTCTCCATCTACAACACTTTCGAGAGCTTTTTTTGAAATATTATCCATCTTTAAGAACCACTGACTTGAAAGCTTTGGTTCAATGACCACATTTGTCCTCTCAGAGTACCCAACCTTGTTTAAAATATCTTCAACCTTACTTAATTGACCGATTGAGTCAATATCCTCAATTATTTTTTTTCTGGCAAAAAACCTGTCCATTCCTGTGAATGATGTTGCATTTGAATTCATTAACCCACTATCATCAATTACGTTAATGATTTCGAGGTTATTTTTCTTACCAATATTAAAATCGTTTATATCATGTGCTGGTGTAACTTTCAAAACACCTGTCCCAAATTCAGGATCAATGTAATGATCTGAAACAATTGGTATTTTTCTATTAATAATTGGAACTAGGACCTTTTTACCAATTAACTTTTTATATCTCTGATCATTTGGATTAACACATAAACCAGTATCTCCTAATATTGTCTCAGGTCTGGTTGTAGCAACTGTCAAAAATTCATGGGAATCTAGTAATTTATAATTGACATAATAAAGTTTTGATTTTTGTTCTTTATAAATTACTTCTTCGTCAGAAATTGCGGTTTTTGCTTTTGGATCCCAATTAATCATTCTCTCCCCTTTGTAAATTAATCCTTTGTTATAAAGTTTTACAAATGTTTGTATAACTGACTGAGACATGTCGTCATCCATAGTGAATTTGAGCCTTCTCCAATCACATGAAACTCCAAGTCTTTTGAGTTGATTTAATATTATACTTCCATGTTTATCCTTCCATTCCCAGGCATATTTTAGAAATTCATCTCTAGACAAACTGCTTTTAGATATTCCCCTAGTTTCTAAATGATTTATAACCTTTGCTTCGGTTGCAATCGAAGCGTGGTCTGTTCCGGGCACCCAACATGTATTGAATCCCAAGAGCTTTGCTCTTCTAACAAGAATATCTTGAATAGTATTATTGAGCATATGCCCCATGTGTAAGATTCCAGTAACATTTGGGGGGGGAATAAGTATTGTATATGGTTTTTTTGAATTTGGTTCGGATTGAAAAATTTTTTTTTCAGTCCAATATTTATACCACTTTTTTTCGAATGACTTAGGATTAAACTCTGATTTCATTTTTTTTAATATGAGACAATTTACACATTTTTAACCAGATAAATTAAATAAAATTGAATGATTAAGAATTTGTAAAATTTGATATAAAAAATTAGTTTTGTTTAAATTACAAAAATTAAAGAAATGCATTATTTTTTTCTCTACAATTTGATATTGTTTTTTTCATACAGCCAATTTATAAATTGTCAAGAACAAATCTCAATTAATTATAATTCTCCTGTTATTTCATTTGAAAAAGAGCTCATAGATCTTGGTTCTTTTATGCAATATGATGATTCCAGTTCAAGATGCGAATTTGTTTTTACCAATACTGGAAAAGAGCCTCTAATCATTTATAAAGCTAAAGGGTCATGTGGCTGCACTGTTCCGAACTGGCCTAAAGAACCAATAATGCCTGGTGATAGCGGTGTAATCAAGGTTAACTATGACGAAAAAAGAGTAGGCTCCTTTAACAAAAGCATAACAATAACATCAAATGCACAAAACTCACCTAAAATTGTTAAGGTCAAAGGTAAAGTAAACGCCATTCCAAAAACAAGTGAACAACCAATAAAAAAACAATCGAGTCTGGCACCAAGAGCTAATTAAAATGCCGAAAATTTCAAGAAAGGGCATTGAAATGCCTGAATCACCTATTAGAAAATTGGTTCCTTTCGCAGAAAAGGCAAAAAACAAAGGTAAAAATGTGCTCCATCTTAACATAGGGCAACCAGATTTAAAACCACCAGACTGTGTAATAAAGAAACTCAACAAACTTGAGCTAAACAAACTTGAATACAGCCATTCTGCAGGAATTATTGAATATAGAAAGAAATTAGCTAGATATTACAAAGAAATATCTGAAGATATTACTTTTAATGATATTCTCATTACCACTGGCGGGTCTGAAGCTTTAAATACAACAATAAATTGCATATGTGATCCTGGCGACGAAATAATCATACCCGACCCATATTATGCAAACTACAACGGTTTTATCAACTCATGTAGTGCCACAATAAAACCATTATTATGTGATATTAAAAAAGAATTCCGACTACCCTCAATTGAAGATTTTGAAAAAAATATTACAAAAAGAACTAGAGCTATTTTAATTTGTAACCCAGGAAACCCTACTGGAGCACTATATTCAATAAAAGAATTAAAACAGTTATCTAATATTGTAAAAAAACATGACTTATTTCTAGTTACTGATGAGGTTTATAGAGAATTTGTTTATGACAATAATGTTCATAATTCTATTCTAACATTAAAAAATATTCAACAAAATTCTATTGTTATTGACTCAGTTTCCAAAAGATATAGTATGTGTGGAGCAAGAATAGGTGCAATAATATCAAAAAATAAAGACGTAATTAATACCGCGTTAAAGTTTTCGCAGGCAAGATTAAGTCCTCCTACAATTGGACAAATTTTATCCATGGAAGCACTAAATTCAGGAAAAAAATATTTCAGAGATATAATAAATGAATATGACAAAAGAAGAAAAACACTAGTTAAGCTTATTAATAAAATCGATGGAATAATTTGTCCTCTACCAAAAGGTGCATTTTACTGTATTGCTGAGCTTCCTGTAAAAAACGCTGAAAATTTTTGCAAATGGCTCCTTGAAGACTTTCATATTGATAACACTACTGTTATGCTAGCTCCAGCAAACGGATTCTATAGTAAGAAGAATGAGGTTTTTAATCAAGTAAGAATAGCTTACGTATTAGAGGAAGAAAAATTGAAACTTGCAGCTAAAATAATCGAGAAAGGTCTAGAATTATACAGAGACTAATCATACATCAAATATTTTTTTCTTATTAAACTAAATTCTATTAGACTACTTTCCCAACTTTTTCTAATTTTATCCTCGTTCCAACCCTCAATGATTTTCTGTTTTAAATCCCCGTTACCAGCCAGTTTATCAAAGAAAGAATTAAAAAAAACTTTTTGTTTTTTATTAGGAGACTGTCTAAAAGCATTAATTAAAAAATTTAAATTTATTTTATCAAGATGAGTTTTGGACTCACTATACTCGGATAAATTATAACCATAACACTTTTGACCATTAAATTTAGGATATTTTGAACCTAAGTTTGGTGATGGTTTGAAAATAAAATTAGTATTAAAATAAGGAGCTCCATAAATTTGGAAAGGTAGATTAGTTCCCCTTCCAACACTTATTATTGTGCCCTCAAAAAAACATAGAGAGGGATAAAGTAATATTGAATTAAGATTTGTTAAGTTTGGAGAAGGTGGTACATTGTATTCTATAATATCACTTCTTTTATAATTTTTAATCTTTATTACAATTAGGTCACATACAAAACCTGAGTCCAACCATTTTTCTCCGTTTATCATTTTTGAATACTCTCCAATTGTCATACCATAAACTACAGGTACGGGATGCATTCCCACGAAGGACTTGTAATTCATATCTAAAACCGGTCCGTCCACATATTGCAAATGTGGATTGGGTCTGTCTAAAACAACTAATTGGGTATTATTTTTGGCACAAGACTCCATAACATAGTGTAAAGTTGATATGTAAGTATAGAATCTAACTCCCACGTCTTGTAAGTCAAATAGAACTATTTCAAAAAATTCAAAAAATGAATCGTCAATGTATTTTTTATCACCATACAATGATATAACAGGAATATTTTTATAAATCGAATTTTCAACTTCTTCTCCCGCGTCATAATTGCCATTTAAGCCATGTTCTGGAGTGAAAATGTATTTAATATCAATATCTAAGCTTAATAGTGTATCAATAATATGTGTTTCACCAATAAATGAAGACTGATTAGCAACAACAGCAATTTTTTTATTGTTAATTATATCTATGTAGTCACTTATTTGATTCAATGCAGCAGTTTGACATATCGATTTACTTGAAAATAAACACATTAAAGAAATTACTAAATACAAAATATATATTTTCATATATTTGAAATTAATAATTTTATTGATCTAAAATTGAATTTAGAACTATTTATTGCTAAAAGACTTTCCAAGTCAAAAAAAATAAAAAAACACTACACAAATACAATAACAAATCTTAGTAAGATAGTTTTAAGTGTTTGCATTACTGTTATGCTTTTAAGTGTTGCAATTTCAAAAGGACTTCAGTCAACTATTTCAAAAAGCTTAATTGACACTAACTCTGAAATTTCAATAAACCACATAAATAAAAATAATTTAAATGAACTGATCGATATTAAAGAAATTGACTTAAAAAAAATTAAAAAGATTAAGGGTATTAAGAATATTGAAAATATTGTTCTAACTCCAGTATTAATAAAAAATAAAAAAAATTTAGAAGGTTTGGTAATTAAAGGAGTTGAAGATAATTACAAAGATGGCTTGATTAATAATTTCATTATATCAAATAGTGAATTTGAAAGTCTAGAAAAAAATGAATTAATAATTTCAACAAATCATTCCCAAACCTTAGATTTAAATCCAGGTGATAACTGTTATTTATATTTCATATCGACAAATAAAAATATATTAAAAAGAAAATTTATAGTTAAAAGTGTCTTTGACTCAAAAAATATATTTTTTAACAAAAATTATGCATTTACAAAGATTAATAACCTGAGAGAAATAAATAATTTTGATGAGAATTTAATAAGTTCAATTGAAATATCAATTGATAAAAACGTTGAAATACAAGGAACAACGGACAAAATTAACGAAGTATTAAATTATAATCTGGTTGCAACGTCTATAAGTGAAAGGTTTCCTGGTCTATTTAGTTGGATATACCTATTTGATAAAAATATATTTTTTTTAATAACAATATTGTTACTTATTTGTCTATTTAACAT
>PKDT01000011.1 GCA_002863085.1 Flavobacteriales bacterium | reverse complement strand
AAATTGGCCTTAGTTTTTCTGATTTTATTTAAACCAAAATCTGATATTAGATTATCCAACTCACTAATTTGACGACTTTTAGAATAATTCAAAGTTTCTAGTACACTCAGTATATTATCTTCAACGTTCATTCTAGCAAAAACAGACGGTTGTTGAGGAAGATAGCCTAGGCCTTTTCTAGATCGAATATACATTGGATCATTGGTAATAATTTCACCATCAAGTTTTACCTCTCCCTCAAAAGAACTAATCAAACCGACGAGCATGTAAAATGTTGTTGTTTTGCCTGCACCATTAGGACCAAGTAAGCCAACAACTTCCCCGTTTTTGAGCTCAAGTGATACTCTGTCAACAACATTTCTATCACCATATTTTTTTATTAAATTATTTGCTTGAAGAATCATATTTTTTAATGCTTATTGAAGAAATGATAACTGAAATCTCATAAAGTAAAAAAATTGGTAATCCTATCAATATTTGACTAAAAATATCTGGAGGTGTCAGTATTGAAGCTAAAATTAATATAATAACGAAGGAATGTCTTCTGTATTGCCTTAATTTATCAGGTGTTATCAATTCAAATTTTGTTAGTGCATAAATAATTAAAGGCAATTGAAATAAAATACCAGACGTAATTACTACTGTAACAATAGTTTTAATAAAAGAAATAAAATGAATGTTATTTTCTATGGATCCACTAACCGCGTAAGTGCTCAAAAAATTTATGGAAAATGGAACAATAACATAATATCCGAAAATGACGCCCAAAGTGAACAATAAAAATGATGTCAAAAACAAAAAAATAGAAGTAGTTTTTTCAGATTTATAAAGCGCCGGTGAAATAAATCTCCAAAGCTCAAACAAAATATAGGGAAAAGCCAAAATTATGCCGCCAACGAATGATACCAACAAATGCATGAGAAATTGACCAGACAGATCGATATTCATCAAAATAAAAGGCATATCTTTAATGCAAAAGTTATCAGAAATTTTACAAAGCAAAACATATGTAGGAAAATCATTCTCTTTACAAGCAAAAATAATTTTATCGAAAACAAGTGATTTGTTAAAAAACACAATTAAGGAACAAATCACTGAGGCGATAACTGACCTTAATAGGTGCCACCTTAATATTTCAAGGTGACCAATGAAAGAATATTTATTATTGGTTTTGTTCATTCCTAAATTCTAAAAGACATCTAATTTTAAAATATCATGGATGTGGACAATACCGGAGTATTCCTCATCGTCAACCACAACCAGCTGTGTAATATTATTATTTTTCATTTTCAAAAATGCATCATACAATAAATCATCCTTCTGGATTTTTTTCGGATTTGAACTCATAAGATCTTTAGCTGTAATATTAAAATAATCTGATTTTTTTTCAAGCATTCTTCTTAGGTCTCCGTCAGTAATTATTCCAACAATAATGTTAGACTCCAATACAACAGTTGCTCCTAGCTTATTTTTAGACATTTCAATTATAACCTGGCTTAATTTTGAATGAGTATTTACTTTGGGGACATTTTTAAAATCACAAAAATCACATACTTTCAAAGTAAGTTTATTACCCAAGGCTCCAGATGGGTGAAACTCAGCAAAATCACTAGAACGAAAATTTTTAATTTTAGACAAACAAACAGCAATAACGTCCCCCATTACTAATTGCATTGTAGTGCTAGTGGTTGGAGCTAAATTATTATGACAAGCTTCGCTTGAAATTTCTATATTTAAGTTGAAATCTGAATTTTGAGCCAAGGGTGAAGGATGATCACATGTTAAAGAAATAATTGGAATATCATTTTTTTTTAAATACGGAATAATTCTTAGCAATTCATTTGTTCTACCACTTTTAGAAATAAACATCACTAAGTCGCCAACCTGAATGGAACCCAGGTCACCGTGAAGTGCATCACTTGCATGTATAAAGCTAGCGGAAGTTCCAGTCGAATTGAGAGTGGCAGAAATTTTTTTTCCAATTATACCACTTTTGCCCAGTGCTATTATAACTAACTTACCTTTGGAATTGTTGATTAATTTAATCACGTTTACAAATTCTTTATTGAATCTTTTACTCAAATTATTAAGTCCGTCAATTTGTAAGCTAATTAGTTCTTGTGCTGCTTTAATTAAATCTGTGCTATTTATCATTTAATTAATGTAAAAATTAGTTATATTAATGTAGATAAAATTAAAGTATTTTTTAAGATTTTAATCACGAAATGGGAAAGATTGACATTGATATTTCTAAATTTTTGCATGACTTTTTTGGTTTTAAAAAATTTAAGGGCAACCAAAAACAGGCTATTGAGTCTCTCATGGATGGTAATGACACTTTCGTAATTATGCCAACAGGAGGTGGCAAATCACTTTGTTACCAACTACCTGCAATAATGATGGACGGAGTTGCTGTAATAATATCGCCACTCATTGCATTGATGAAAAATCAAGTAGACAATGTCAGAAGTTACTCAAAAAATTATGACATCGCTCACTTTTACAACTCATCGCTAAATAAAGCCGAACTAGAGAAAGTTAAAGATGCAGTAGAAAATGGTAAAACAAAATTATTATTTGTAGCTCCTGAGACAATTGCCAAAGAAAAAAATTTATTTTTTTTTAAAAGCTTCAAAATTTCATTTTTTGCAGTTGACGAAGCTCACTGTATTTCTGAGTGGGGACATGATTTTCGTCCAGAATATAGAAAACTAAGAAAAATAATTGATTCAATCGGGAGGAGGCCAATTATTGCACTAACAGCAACAGCCACTAAAAAAGTCAAAAAAGATATAATTAAAAATTTAGGAATCAGCTCTGAAAGACTTTTTCTTTCATCATTTAACCGTCCAAATTTATACTATGAGGTTCAACCTAAAATTGATGTTGATAAAAATCTAATAAAATTCATTAAAAAAAATTCAGGTAAATCTGGTATTATATATTGCTTGTCTAGAAAAAAATCTGAAGAGGTATCCGAGCTATTGAATATTAATAATATTAAAAGTCTTCCATATCACGCCGGTCTTGATCAATCAACTAGGAATAGGACACAAGAAGCTTTTTTAATGGAGGAAATTGATGTTGTTGTTGCAACAATTGCATTCGGAATGGGAATAGATAAACCCGACGTCAGATATGTGATTCATTATAACCTTCCTAAAAGTTTAGAAAACTACTACCAAGAAACTGGAAGAGCCGGTAGGGATGGTGGAGAAGGTCATTGTTTACTTTACTACGACCCAGGTGATGTAGAAAAATTTGAATTATTTAATTCCAAAAAGAATTTAACAGAAAAAGAAATAAATACCCAACTCCTCGAAGAAATCGTTACATATGTGGAAAGTGAATATTGCCGAAGAAAAAAAATTCTTCACTATTTTGGTGAAAAATATCAAATAAGCAATTGTGATAACGGTTGTGACAAATGTAACAATAATCGACCCTCTCGAGACGTTAAGTCTCTGTTAGTTTTAATACTCAAATGTATTGTTGAAGTTGGAAATAAGTTTACTACAAAACAAATAACTCAAATTCTTCACGGCTTAGCAAAATACATTGATGGAACTGACATACAAAATCTTAAAAGCTATAAAAGTCTTGATTATGAAGACGCCTTTTTGACTAAGCAAATTATACGCAAGGCAATTGTTGAAGATTTGATTGTCAAAAACGTTGAGCAGGGTGGAAAATTAAATCTAACGGAAGAGGGGAAAATTTTTACAGAGTCTCCTAAATCATTTTATATAATTGAAACTATCGATAGCCCCGTTGAAATTTCCAATAAAAATAATTCAAATTTTGACAAAACTTTAGTTCTTATTTTGAAAGATATAAGAAAAAGAATTGCAAAAAAACTGAAGGTTCCCCCATTCATAATTTTTCAAGATCCATCAATAGATGATATGTCAATTCAGTACCCAACCAACATAGATGAATTAAGAAATATAATTGGTGTTGGAAAAGGTAAAGCTGAAAAATACGGTAAGGATTTTACAGATGCAATTGCAAAACATGTTGAGATTAACAACATTATTCGACCTATTGACTTTCAAGTCAAATCAAAACCAAAAAAGAATGATCTTAAAATTTTTATTATTCAGAGTGCTGATCGAAAAATTGATTTTGATGAAATTATTGAACAAAAAAATATATCGGGTGATGAACTATTGGATGAAATTGAAAATATTGTCAACTCTGGAACAAAAATAAATATTGATTATCATATTGACGAAATACTTGACCAACAACAACAAGAAGAAATAAAAAACTATTTCATGAAGGAAGCAAAAGACGACTCAATTTCAAATGCTCTTATTCATTTTGACGATGAATATGAAGAGTATGAACTTAGACTTATTAGAATCAAACTTTTTTCTGATCTTGCAAACTAGTACATAATAAAAAACTCATCAAGCCAACTCCAATCTCTATACTATTTTCATCAATATTAAAAGTTGGGGTATGTACAGAACTAGTAATATTTTTTTTCTTGTTTCCAACACCGAGTCTAAAAAAACATGACGGAACCTCATTTGAGAAGTGCGAAAAGTCCTCAGATGCCATTCTTATTTCTAATTCATGAACTTTACTTTTCCCCAAAAAAAATTTACTTTTCTTTACACAATATGTAGTTAAATCATTGTCATTAAAAAGTACTGGATAACCTTTTTTTATTTTAACAACACAATTTGACTTGTAATTTAGGTCAATTAACTTTGCTTCTTTGAGTATAAGTTCGTGTACTTCAGATCTGAATTTTTGATCTAGAGATCGAAAAGTTCCTGAAATATTTGCGTGATTAGGGATGACGTTTGATGCACCAAAAGCATGAAAATCACCAAACTCTAAAACATATTTATCATCGCTATCAATCAAACTAACTGATTTTTTTATTTTAATCATTAAATTAGCTGCTACGATTATTGGATTTATTACATGATCAGGTAAAGCTGCATGGCCACCCTTTCCATTAACTTTAATACAGATTTCATCACATGCTGCCATATATTTACCACTTCTGAAGCCAACATTACCTACTTCCATCTCAGGCAGAACGTGTAATGCTAACATATTTTCAACTTTTGGATTATTTAAGACACCATCATTAATCATCTGAATAGCACCACCAGGGAGCTTTTCTTCTGCTGGTTGAAAGATAATTTTAATAGTACCATTTAGTTTATCTTTAATCTCATTTAGGACTATACAAACCCCAAGTGCAATTGCTGAGTGAACATCATGACCACAAGCATGCATTACGCCATCATTGATTGATTTATAAGAAACATTATTTTCCTCCTTGATAGGTAACGCATCCATATCAGCTCTTAAACCTAAAACTTTTGAATTTGGGTTATTACATTCAATGACAGCAACAACACCATGACCTGAAATATCAGATTTGTGTTTAATATTATATTTTTTTAGCACTGAACATATGAATAAAGATGTCTCTCTTTCATTGAATGACAGTTCTGGATACTTATGAATGTGTCTTCTAAATGAGATGACTTCATTCTTAATTTCTGAGGCCTTGGCTTCAATATGCTTTTTTATATCTTCGTAAAACACTACTTTTATTTTCAACTAAAGTAAATAAAGAGATGATAATTAAAAAATTTACATTCAATTCATTTCAGGAAAACACATTTGTAATAAGTGTTAACAAAAAATGTATAATTGTGGACCCAGGTTGTAGCAATAAAACTGAGGAAGAAACTTTAGAAAAATATATTGATGATAATTGTTTGAATCCGATTATTCTTTTTAATACTCACTGCCACATTGATCACATTTTTGGTAATAATTTTGTTTCTAAAAAGTTTAAACTCAAACCAATCATGCATGAAAAAGATTATGCTTTATTGGAAAATGCTGAAAAAATTGCTAGAACATATGGGCTAAATCTTTCACCGCCTCCTCTAAATGTTGACTTTATTAACGAAGGTGAGCATTTGAAGATTGAAAAAACTTCATGGGAAATTATTTTTACTCCAGGTCATTCACCAGGACATATTTGTCTTTACAACAAAGAGCACAAGAAACTCGTTTCTGGGGATACGCTATTTTATTCGAGTATTGGGAGAACAGACCTTCCATTGTCAAACCATGAGGATTTAATTAAAAGTATAAAGGATAAATTATTTTTACTAGAGGATTCAACAGAAGTTTTTTGTGGACATGGCCAAAACACAACAATTGGCTTTGAAAAAAGAAATAACCCATTTATTAATTGATGTTTTGAATCTTAGCAAGAATTTTTTTTTCAATTTCTTTGTTGTGTAATTCATCAAAATTAAAGTCACCACAAATATCGTTATCTTTCATAACTGATTGCATAATCTTGTCTTGAATATTACCCAATTCTAGTGCTTTACTATATCGCTTTAAACTGAAAGTAACCATAGAATATAAAGGCATCCATTTTTTGGGGTGCTTTTCAGAAAACCATTCTTCAATTTTTTTTTGGAGTAAAAATGTTTCATCTGCAGTTTTGTCCCTCATCTCTTTATAGTTATTCATTGAAAGTTCTTGCATGGCAGAGGTGTCCATAATTCGTTCATTTAAAAAAAAAGAAAGTTTCTTATGATTCATTTCAGGATTAGAGTTAATCCATTTGTCTAGCAAATAACAATCCTCAAAACCACAATTCATTCCTTGACCATAAAATGGAACAGTAGCATGGCAAGCATCTCCAATCAAAATTGTATTATTTTCTATCCAAGATTTACATCTAACAAAACCAAGTGGTGAGGTAGGGTTTTCAAAATACTGATCTGATAGATTTGGAATTAAATCAAATAAATCTCTAAAATTATCTTTAAAAAATTTGTTAACTGTTTTTTTGTCCCTTAAATTTTCAAATGAATTATGTCCTATTTTTGGAGCAAACAAAGTACACGTAAAAGTTCCATCCAAATTTGGAAGAGCTATAACCATATAGGATTTTCGTGGCCAAATGTGTAGCGACTTATTATCAATTTTATGTGAACCATTAATATCGGCGGGAATACACAACTCCTTGTAATCAGATGATATGAATTCAACACTCGGGTTTATATTTTTTGACTGCTGAGAGATCTTATTTCTCACAATTGAACCAGCACCATCAGCGCCAAAAATGTAATCAAATTTAAGTTCAGTATCTTTAAAAAAAAGAGTGGTATTCTTTGAGTCAATATCAAGGCATTCTTTGTTAAAATAAAATTTTACGGAAGCTTTCTCAGCAATATCCATTAGCCTTGAGTTAAGGGTGTGTCTGGAAACTGAAAAAATTGCTTGAGATTTTTTGCCATATGGTTGGAAAGTTAGTTCCCCCGAATCCGAATGCATAATTCTTTGAAACATTGGCATACCAATTTTCATAACCTCATCCAAAGCACCAACAGATTTTAATGCATTTATTCCTCTGTCTGAGAGGGCTAAATTTATTGATCTACCAATACTACTTTTTTCATTTCTTATGTCAGATCTTTTATCAAAAACTGTAATATTAGCCCCATGTCTTTTTAGGTAAATTGAAAGCAGACTACCAACTAAACCTCCTCCAACAATAGCAATATTTTTATTTTTTAAATGCATTGATGACTAAATTATGAAATCTGGCAATATCTTCAAAAGAATTATATATTGGGGCTACTGCCAATCGAAAAATATTGGGGTCACGCCAGTCAAGAAAAACTCCAGATTTTCTGAGAAAATTATAAAAAGCCTTACCATCTCCATCCATTAAAATTGATAATTGCCCGCCCCTTGTTTTTGCATTACCTGGTGTTATTATTTTAAGCTTAAGGTCAAGCTCGGTATTTATACTATTAATTGCTTCTTCAAGATATGATGAAAGCTTAATTCTTTTTTTTATTAAGTTTTTCATGCCAATTTTATCAAATAATTCTAAAGATGATCTATAGATAGACATTCCAAAAACTGGAGCGTTAGAGAGCTGCCAGCCCTCTGCTGACTCAATGGGAGAAAACTTATTTTCTAGTCTGAACCTGTTTTTGAGTTTGTGCCCCCACCAACCGGCGAGTCTAAATGGCTTATTTTTAATTTGATTTTCATGAACAAATATTGTTGAAACATTACCTGGTCCAGAATTCAAATACTTGTAAGAGCACCAGGCAGCAAAATCAACACCCCATTTATGTAAGTTTAATTCTATATTTCCTGCAGCATGAGCAAGATCAAAACCTGCAATTATATTATTTTTTCGGCATGTCTCTGTAATTTTTTTTATGTCAAAAACCTGACCGGTATAATAATTAACACCACCGATAAATACTAGTGCAATTGAATTTCTCTTGTTATTGATAATCCTTAATACTTCATCATTATCAACAACTCCGTTTTCATCTGAGGGTAAAAATAAAATGGATTCTTCCGGATTAAATCCTCTAAGCTCGATTTGACTCTTTAAAATATACAAATCAGAGGGAAATAAATGTGGTTCACATAAAATTTTAAATTTTTCTATCGTAGGATTATAAAATGAAGTTAGCAACAAGTGTAAATTAACAGACAAACCATTCATAGTGACAACTTCACTTTTTTTTGCGCCAACAAGTCTTGATGTGGGTCCTTCTAAATTTTTGTGATAAGAAATCCATGGAGTTTTAGCCATAAAATGACCCTCTACTGCCATTTTACCCCAATCATTTAGTTCCTGATCTAAATATAAATTTTGTTTTTTCAATTTTAGACCTAAAGAGTTTCCTGAGAAATATATCGAATCATCGTTGTTGTGTTTTGGTATATCAAAAAGGTTCCTAAAGTGACTTAATTCATCTTGATTGTCTAATATTTTTGCTTTTTCTATGGAAAAATTGTAAACCATTATAGGTATTAAAAGAATTTAGTTATAAATACAAATAAACACATAATAATTGAAAGACCCTCAACTAATAATCCATAAAATAAATTAGTTCTTCTTGTATTTGTATAATAAATTACTAAAGAAGACAATTCCATGGATAAAAACAATGCTAAAAACATTGGGATTGAAATTTGAGAGTTAAATAAATCAACTAAAATAATTAACTGAATGACAAGCATTGATAGCCATGAAAGATATTTTGATTTTTTTACACCTAATAATCGAGGAAAAGTCAATATTTTATCAACATTAAAATCTCTAATGTCAAATGGGATTGAAATTGCAAAAATGAATAAAAATCGAATTATGAAATACTTCAATATATTAAAATCTATTTCAAAACCGTTATAAATTAAGGGCATTAGATATGTTATGTAAGACCAAACAAATGATATCAAAAAAACTTTAAAAAGGGGAATTGACCTAATACAGATTCTAAAATTAGAAATCCTAAAATTTAATGGATATAAAAATGAAACAACTATTACAGGAGAGATTAATTTTAAAAAAAAGTAGTTGTAAAAATTGATTGTTATAATCACAAAAATAAGTACAAGCAAAAGTAATTCTTTGTTTTTTTTATCTAGTAATTTATTGTGATTTATACTACTAATATTTTTCATGTAGTTGTAAGCCGTAAATGTTGAAAAAAATACAAAAAATCCTGTTTTCAAGTCATTGAAATTAAATAAAATTTCCGTTACTTTATATAGTGAAAAAGCAGCCAGTGAAACTACTACATTTTTGTTAATTAAATAAGATAAAAATTTATTTATCAAGTTGTTGCTTTTCATAGATTAACTAATTTACTAAAAAACTTAATCCCAATATTAAAATATTAATATATGCTCCCTGATACTGATTTTATTAATAGACATATAGGCCCAAGAAAAAGTGAGACCAAAGAAATGATTCGAGCAATTGGTTATGACACAATTGAAGAGCTTGTTAAAAAAACAATTCCAAACAATATTTTATTGAAAGATGATTTGGACATAGGCGAGCCCATGAGTGAAACCAGATATCTTGAACACATACAAAATATAGGTAGGAAAAATAAAACCTATAAAAGTTATATTGGATTGGGTTACTATAACACCATTTTACCTGGAGTAATTCAAAGAAATATTCTTGAAAATCCTGGCTGGTATACTGCCTACACGCCTTATCAGGCGGAAATCTCTCAAGGTCGACTAGAAGCATTATTTAATTATCAAACCGTAATAACCGATCTTACCGGAATGGATGTAACTAATGCATCTTTGTTAGACGAGGGAACAGCTGCTGCTGAAGCGATGACTATGAGTTACCAGTGCAGATCATCAAATAAAAAAACTAATAACTCAAATACATTTCTTGTTTCAGAAAATTGTTTTCCACAAACTATTGATGTTGTCAAAACGAGAGCAAATTCAATGGGCATAAATATAAAGATTTTCAATCATGAAGATATTGATATTAATGACGACGTTTTTGGGATTCTTTTGCAATATCCGAATAAACATGGAGAAATTTGTGATTACACATCAGTTATTAATTCGGCTAAACAAAATGAATGTCTTGTTACATTTGCTGCTGACCTACTTAGTTTAACAATACTTACTCCACCCAAAAAGTTAGGAGCAGACATAGTTGTTGGTTCATCACAAAGATTCGGAATTCCACTTGGATATGGCGGACCCCATGCAGCTTATTTTGCTACACATGACAAATTTAAGCGAAATGTTCCCGGCAGAATTATTGGAGTCTCTCATGATTTGAACGGAAAAAAAGCATATCGAATGGCTCTTCAAACAAGAGAACAACACATCCGCAGAGAAAAAGCAACTTCTAATATTTGTACATCTCAAGTTTTACTTGCTGTTATGGCCGGTATGTATGCAGTTTATCACGGCCCTAAAAAACTTAAGAAAATTGCCTTGAATATTCATAAAAATGCATCCTTTTTAGAAGCCCAGTTAGTTAAACTAGGCTATGTGCAAAAAAATAAATTTTATTTCGATACACTATTAATTGACACTTGTGATGTATCAACTAAAAACATAAAAGTATATGCTGAAGATGCAAAAATGAATTTTAACTATATTTCTGATAATCTTCTGTCAATTAGCGTCGATGAAAAAGATGATTTTGAAAATATTTCCCAAATATTAAGTGTTTTTAGCAAAGCTAAAAAAAAGAACTCCATAGTATACAGTAACAAAATGTTTGAGACTTCAAATGGAAATATGAATTACAACTTAATTGATAATAAATTTAAACGCACGGACAATTTCCTTGAATATGAGGTTTTTAACTCATATCATTCTGAAACAGATTTAATGAGATATATCAAGTCCTTGGAGAACAAGGATCTATCTCTCACACACGCTATGATTCCTCTTGGTTCATGCACCATGAAATTGAACGCTGCTGTAGAATTGTTTTCACTGAGTTCATCTGACTTTTCAAACATTCACCCATTCGCTCCTATTAATCAAGCTAGAGGCTATCACATTATTTTTGATGAACTTGAAAAGGCACTTTGTAAAATTACGGGCATGTCTGCTGTATCTTTGCAACCAAACTCAGGGGCTCAAGGCGAATATGCCGGACTTATGGTTATACGAAAATTTCACGAATCAAATAATGATTTCGAGAGAAATGTTTGTCTTATTCCCTCATCTGCCCATGGTACAAATCCCGCAAGTGCAATCATGGCTGGGATGAAAGTCGTTATCATCAAATGTGATGATAATGGTAACATTGATATGGATGATCTTACAGATAAAGTCAATCTTTATGCCAAGTCATTATCCGCATTGATGATAACATATCCATCCACTCATGGTGTATTTGAGGAAAATATTGTAGAGATAAATCAATTGATTCACGATTTTGGTGGTCAAGTATACATGGACGGAGCTAACATGAATGCACAGGTTGGATTGACTAATCCAAAAATTATTGGTTGCGATGTTTGCCACTTGAATCTTCACAAAACATTCGCAATTCCTCACGGTGGAGGTGGTCCAGGAATGGGACCAATTGCTGTCGCAGAGCACCTCAAGGAATTTACACCGAAGAGTGCAATCATGGATTACGGTGGAAAAGAAGGCATATCATCAATTTCATCGAGTCCATGGGGAAGTGGATTAATTCTCACAATTTCCTATGCCTACATAAAATTATTAGGAAGCTTTGGTTTAAAAAGATCAACTGAAATTGCTATACTAAATGCAAACTACATGAAAAAGTTGATTGAAAAAGACTACAATATTTTATTTAAAGGTAAAAATAATACCGTTGCTCATGAAATGATAATTGATTGCCGAAGTTTTAGTGCAAAAAATATTTCTGTAACTGACATTGCCAAGAGACTTATGGACTACGGTTTTCATGCTCCAACTGTATCATGGCCTGTACCGGGTACAATGATGATAGAACCAACTGAAAGTGAAAGTAAAAAATCTCTTGATTTATTTTGTGAAGCTATGCACAAGATAAAGCAAGAAATAGACGCAATTACAGATGATAATAATCCTGTCAAAAATGCTCCACATACATTAGAAATGATTGTTGATGATTGGCCTTTTCCTTACACCAGAACCACAGCAGTTTTTCCAACCGATTTTGTCAAAAACAAAAAATTTTGGCCGACTGTCAGGAGAATAAATGAAGTTCATGGAGACAGGAACCTAATTTGTTCTTGTGCATCAATTGAAGAATATGAAGAAAAAAGAGAATTAATTGGCTCGTAAATACGCAAAATTTTCTTAAATTTGCAATTCCCCCTTCTCTCAAGGAGAGGAATCGTAAAAGATTAAAATAAATACTAACAAAAAAAAAAGAATATGAAAATAAATTTTACTTTATTATTTGCTCTTTCTGCGTTTACATTGTCACTTTCGCAAACTGACATTAAAAAAACTGAAAAAAGAAGTGCAATGGAGGCTCCAATAAAATATGAATCTACTAATGTAGAAATTGATATCCGAGCAGTTGAATGTATATGGGAAAGTGATTTCTCAAATGCAGGAGATTGGGACACTGACCATGACCCAGCTGACTGCGCGTTAGACTGGCAAATTGGACAAAATCTGGAATGCGCTGGTTCTTATCCAATAACCGCTATTGAATCTGCTAATGGTTACTATGCAATGCTTGATTCTGATGCTTACGGAGGAGAAGAAGGTGGTACGGAAGTTGAAGATTCATGGTTAACAATGTCAAGCCCAGTTGATTGTTCTGGACTGGATAATGTTATCGTTGAATTTGATACTTGGTATAGAAGCTATAACTCCGAAAGATGTTTTTTAGTTGTAAGTACTGATGGTACATTTCCAACTGACCTATCGCCTACAACAGAAGCTGACCCTGCTAACGGGATTTATGAAATCTTCCCCGATGTTTCTAACGACGTTGGCGCCGATCTAGGTGACAACCCTTCGACTCGTAGAATTAACATCTCTGAGTCTGCAGGAGGCCAGCCTCAAGTTTGGATTAGATTCAACTGGACTGGTACATGGGGCTATGCTTGGTTTATAGACAGAGTCTGTGTTGCTGAGCAACCTGCTGATGACATTGAACTCTCTTATGGATTAGTAAGTCATAATGGCACAGGAGAAGAGTACGGTAGAGTGCCTTTAAACCAACTAGGTGATGGTGCCTACACTGGTGGTGGTGCTTTCAATTTTGGTGTTAACGACGCAAATGATGTATCATTAACAATGGATGTTTCTAACAGTGCTGGAGAAAATGTAACTAGTCAGACTAATTATACAATGTACGGCTATGAGCTTGATGCAGTGGCAGGCGGTCTTGTTCTAAATATGGATACTCCTATCTACGGCCCCGTTGCAACTAATACGAATGTCTACTTTGAAGATATGACTCCGATGTCAGGTGTTAGTGAAGATATCTACACAGCTACATTCACGCTATCTTCTTCTGGAGATACTGAAGCTGGAGATAACTTTGGTAACAACACTGCCACGCGAGATTTTGAATTAACTAACGGACTCTATTCTACTGACGGAATTGGTGTTCATAGCGATCCAACTATTACAAGAATGGGAACAGGATCCTTCACTGATGCAACAGACGGATTTATGATGATGTCGTATTACGACATTTCCCAATCAACTCAACTAGGTGGAGTTTGGATAGGCTTAGATTCTTACGCATACACTGAGCCACTTACTGTCCCTGGCGGTGAACTAGTAGTTGCTTTAAGAGATACAACTCTTTTATCTGCTGAGACTTTTGATCCGGGTAATGTCATTGCGTCAAGTGATTTCTACCTGATAACTCAACAAGATATAGACAATGGATATGTTGTTGTTCCTTTCGGATCAAATATTTCTCTCAACCCTAATGCATACTTTATCTCTGTTGAGATGTATAGCAATGGAAACGCTACTGATATTTATATACTAGACGATGAGACTGTACCTCAGCCATCATACCTTAGCATGATATATATTCCTGGAGACCAAGTCTACACGAATGGAACTGCTACTGCTATTCGTATGATAACTGATGGTGCCATAAGTGATATAATTAGTCTTGAAGAAAATAATTTGGAATATAATATTTTCCCAAATCCATCATCAGGTACTATAAACATTGAACTTGGTGAACAAGGTGAATTCAGTGTTGAAATATCTGATATTATTGGTAAGTCTATATACAATAATATTATCAAAACAAACACCAACATCGATATCAACGGATTGGACGCTGGTGTTTATTTTGTAACTATTTCTAATGAAAATAAATCAAATACAACAAAGTTGATTGTCGAATAATCACT
This sequence comes from Flavobacteriales bacterium, assembly GCA_002863085.1. Taxonomy (GTDB): domain Bacteria; phylum Bacteroidota; class Bacteroidia; order Flavobacteriales; family TMED113. The sequence continues at coordinate 1,935 of PKDT01000011.1, read as the reverse complement.
TTTGAATTTATTTGAAAAAGCCCAGTTAAACTGGGCTTTTTTTTTGGTAAAAATTAATGATATTATTTAGTAAATAATTTAGAGAATGACTTGAAGTAATGTAATTCCTTGTCGTCTGTCTCTAGAAAAGTTTTTTTGTCACCTTCCCATTTTTTACGCCCCTCCTCAATGTATATTATTCTATCGCCTATGTCTACAACAGAATTCATATCATGAGTATTAATTACAGTTGTAATTTTATATTCGTAAGTAATTTCTTTTAGTAAATTATCAATAACCTTAGCAGTGGCAGGATCAAGACCTGAATTGGGTTCATCACAAAAAAGATATTTTGGGTTTAATGCAATTGCACGTGCAATTGCAACTCTTTTTTGCATTCCACCACTTAGCTCTGACGGATAAAGATCATTTACATTTTTTAAATCTACTCTGTTCAAACAAAAGTTGACTCTTTCAATCATTTTGTCTTTTGTCATTTTTGAAGACATAGTTAATGGAAACATTACATTTTCAGAAACAGTCATTGAATCAAATAATGCGCTTCCTTGAAATACCATTCCAATTTCTTTTCTAATTTTTTTTCTATCTCTTTCAGATAAACTAATGAAATTTCTATTATCAAAATAAATAGAACCGCAATCAACCTGATGTAAACCTAACATACACTTTATAGTCATTGTCTTACCAGAACCACTTCTTCCAATTATTAGATTAATTCTTCCCGGTTCAAATTTTGAACTAAAATTATCTAATACAACATTACCTGAAAAGGATTTTGTGATGGAATCTACAACTATCATATTTTTAATTTAATAGTAGGTGGGTTATAAAATAATTACAAATAATAATAAAAATGCTTGTATATACAACACCCTTTGTACTTGCTTGACCAACCTCTAATGCACCACCCTTTATATTGTATCCAAAGAAAGCACAAACAGTAGTAATTATAAATGCAAAAATAATTGTCTTGATTATTGCATATGCCATATTAAACGGAATGAATTCATATTTAATCCCTAAGAGGTACTCCTCTGTGGGACAAATTCCAGTAATATTACCAGCAAGCCAACCACCAACTAAACCAAGTGCAATGCTTAAAATTATTAAAAAAGGGTTGATGAATATGGTAGCGCATATCTTTGGAAAAACTAGAAAAGATGCAGAATTAATACCCATAACTTCAAGAGCGTCAATTTGTTCAGTTACTCTCATTGTGCCAATCGATGAAGCAATATGTGAACCGATTTTACCAGCTAAAACTAGGCTAATCATAGTGGGCGAAAATTCTAAAATAAGTGAGTCTCTACTAGCTAAACCAATTAAATACGTTGGCAATAGTGGATTTTCCATGTTATAGGCAACTTGAAGAGTGACAACAGCTCCTACAAAAATAGAAATAAAAGAAACAAAACCGATGGAAGACATTCCTAGGTCATTAATCTCATCTAAAATTTTTGGAAAAAGAATTTTACTTCCTTCAAGTCTTGAAAAAATTTTTTTTAGAAAAATTATATATTGGCCAATGGCAGTTAAAAAATACATATAGAATAAAAATAGCTATATTTATCATTAATGAAAAAAACCATTTTTTTATTTTTTACATTAGTCTTACTAAGTTCCTGTTTTTCTGCAAGAAAAGCAAACGGATGTGGTTGTCCAGGATCCAGTGAGCTTAACGTAAAACAAAATTGTATAGATGCTTAACAAAAAAAAAACCGCTGTAATTGTTTCAGGATACTTTAATCCATTGCATAAAGGTCATTTAGAGTATTTTATAAATTCGAGAAGTCATGGTGATGAACTATTTGTTATTATTAATTCTGATTATCAAAGAAAACTAAAAAACTCCAAAAAATTCCAAGACGAAAAAGAACGTAAATTTATTGTTTCAAATATTAAACAAGTTGATAAAGTATTTTTATCAGTTGATGA
>PKDT01000051.1 GCA_002863085.1 Flavobacteriales bacterium | reverse complement strand
AAGTTTGATATTGTTAATACTTTAATTTTAGAATTTTCCTCCTTGAGAGGAATTGTGTCACTCACAATAAGTTCTTGTATCAATGAGTTTTCAATATTTTTCAATGCATTGCCGGACAAAACAGGGTGAGTACAAATTGCACGAACGCTTGCGGCTCCAGAGTCCATCATTTTTTGTGCAGCTTTTGCTAAGGTCCCCCCGGTGTCAACCATATCATCTACTAAAATTATATTTTTATCCTTAACACTTCCAATAATTCGCATTTCATCAACTTTATTAGCCACCAGTCTCTTTTTGTAACATATAACCATTTCAGCTTTTAAAAACTTTGCATATGCATTTGCTCTTTTAGTGCCACCAACATCAGGGGATGCGATTGTAAGATTGTTTAGTTTCAAGGACTCGATGTATTTCATAAATACTGTTGAAGCATAAAGATGATCAACAGGCACCTCAAAGAACCCCTGTATTTGATCGGCGTGCAAATCAATTGTCATAATCCTAGTTGCCCCAGCAGAGCTTATGAGATTAGCAGCAAGTTTTGCACCAATCGGTACTCTTGGCTTATCTTTTCTATCTTGACGTGCCATACCGAAATATGGTACAACTGCAATAATTTCTTTTGCTGATGCTCTTTTGGCAGCGTCAATCATAAGTAATAATTCTAGAAGATTTTCAAAAGGCGGTGGAGTGGACTGGATCAGAAAAACCTTTTGGCCTCTGACAGTCTCCTCAAATGACGGTTGAAACTCACCATCGCTAAATTTATTGAAAACAATTTTACCCAATCTTAGTCCAAAAGATTTAGCAATCTTATTTGCCAAATCGTCTGTATATCTTCCTGAAAAAATTTTTACATTAGACGTCATTAGCTCATGATTTACATTAAGGGTTTGCAAATTTAAATAAATTAATTGAATTTATGTTAACTAATTACATTAGATTTGTTGGATATTTAAGCCCAGATGGCGGAACTGGTAGACGCGCTGGATTCAAAATCCAGTTCTGGCAACAGAGTGTGGGTTCGATTCCCACTCTGGGTACTACAAATATGTTATGCAAGACAACAAAAAACAGAGAAAATATGATTTAGCATACCTAAAAATGGCATTGGAGTGGGCAAAACTTTCTCACTGTAAGAGAAAAAATGTTGGAGCATTAATAGTAAAAGATAATATGATTATTTCAGACGGATACAATGGGTGTCCCTCTGGATTTGAGAACAATTGTGAAGATTCGGATGGAAAAACCAAATGGTACGTATTACATGCCGAAGCCAACGCTATCCTGAAGTGTGCTAAACACGGACAATCATGTAGTGGTGCCGACCTATACCTTACTCATTCTCCCTGTAGAGACTGTAGTAAGCTTATTCTCCAGTCTGGAATTAAAAGAGTGGTTTATTTAGAAAAGTATAAGGACACGAGCGGTATCGACTTTTTAACTAAATCAGGCCTAATAGTAACCCATTATAAAATTGAAAAATAACATAAAAGAAATAAATTATTTAATAGTAATTTTAGCAGTTATTGGCGCATATATTGGATTCTTATCTATTGATAACAAAACAAATCACAATAGCTCCGATAAAATTAATTTTCTATTAAAAAAAATACAAAAAAACTATGTAGACTCCGTTGATATCAATTCGTTAGTTGAAAGTTCTATTGAGCAAACATTGAATAAACTTGACCCCCACTCTACATATTTAAACAGCGAACAGTTTTCATCCTCAATGGAACTAATGCAGGGGAGCTTTGAAGGAATTGGTGTTGAGTTCTCTATTAAAAATGATAGTATAGTTATAATGAATGTAATTCCTGGCGGGCCATCCCAAAAAAAAGGGCTTATTTCAGGTGACAGAATTATCTCTGTCGAGGGCGAAAATGTTGCTGGAATTGGAATAACAAATGACAAAGTAATTGAAAAATTGAGGGGTAAAAGAGGTACGATTGTTGAAATAGGCGTAAAAAATAACATACTAGATAATGTAAGGTATGTCAGTATAAAAAGAGATAAAATTCCCTTGAAAAGTATCGACGTTTCGTATGAAATTGCTCCAAAAGTTGGTTATATAAAAATAAATCGATTTGCTGAAACTACACATGAAGAGTTTAGACTAGAATTAAAAAAATTAATAAATAATTTCGAAATAAATAATCTAATACTAGACCTAAGGGGTAATGGTGGGGGCTATCTTGATCAGGCAACAAAAATTTTAAACGAATTTTTTGGAAACAATGAACTTTTAGTATTCACTAAAGGCAATTCGAGAAAAATGAGAGAATATAGGGCCAACTTTTTAGGCCTTTACAAGTTCGGGGGCCTTTGTATTTTAATAGATGAAGAATCTGCCTCCGCTAGTGAAATTATTGCCGGAGCGGTTCAGGACCATGAAAGAGGATTTGTTGTTGGTAGAAAAAGTTTTGGAAAAGGGTTAGTTCAAGAACAAATGATGTTGGATGACGGCTCTGTTTTAAGACTTACCGTTGCCAGATACTATACCCCCTTGGGCAGGTGTATTCAAAAGCCATACGATTATGATTCTGATATTTTTAAAACTGGTAATTTAAAAAACAGCGTTGGCAATGACTCAATTAGAAAATTTTTAACAAAAAATGGTAAGGAAGTTTATGACGGCGGAGGCATTGAGCCGGACAAGCTGATAGCCAAAACAAAATCAGAACTGCCACCCAGTATTTTACTACTAATGTCAAGTATTTTTTATAATGATTTAGCATTTAATTACGTAGATTCACTTAGAAATTATTTGTCTAAAGTAGATTTTATGAATTTCGAAATTAATGAAAAAGACGAAAAAAAATATTTGAAAAATATTAAAACATGGATGATAAAAGAAATGGATGATGTCTATTCAACAGAAAAAATAATTGAAGACATAAACAAGAGTAGTAGTGTTGTTATAAAAAGACTTAACATGTTGATAGTAAGACAACATTGGGGTTTGAGTGAAATGCAAATGTTTTCAAACAAAGACGATGAATTTATTTCTAGTTCGTTATATTTGTTAAAAATTAACAACATAACAAATGGCATTTAAACTTCCTAAACTCAACTACGCTTACGACGCATTAGAACCATATATTGACTCAAGAACCATGGAAATCCATCACTCAAAACATCATGCTGGATATACCAACAATCTCAACAAAGCAATAGAGGGTACCGAACTTGAAACTAAAACAATTGAAGAAATTTTGATGCTACCTGATCTACCAGGCAACATTAGAAACAACGGGGGAGGATACTTCAATCACTGTCTTTTCTGGGATATTTTAAGTCCCAACAAGACTGACATCTCAAAGGAGTTTGGCTCAATAATTACTGAAAATTTTGGTTCAATTTCTAAAATGAAAGAAGAATTTAAAACCGCAGCTGCATCCAGATTTGGGTCTGGTTGGGCATGGCTGTGTTCCAATAAAGGTAAATTAGAAATTTGTTCCACTCCAAATCAAGATAATCCCCTCATGGATTCCCAAAAAAACTGCATTCCAGTTCTTGGTTTAGACGTATGGGAACATGCTTATTATCTTTTGTATCAGAACAGAAGGCCTGATTACATTGAAGCGTTTTGGGAAGTAGTAAATTGGTCAACAGTTGAGTCTAGGTATAAAGCTTCGATTTAATTCGTTCACATATTCGTTCGATAGGAATTCGATCCTGACTCATTGTATCTCTGTCTCTGACAGTCACCATATTGTCTTTGATTGAATTGTGATCAATTGTTATACAATAAGGAGTGCCAATGGCATCTTGACGTCTATATCTTTTTCCAATCGAGTCCTTTTCATCATATTGGCATGAAAATATTTTTTGGAGATCTTTATGTATTTTTTTTGCATTGACTATTAACTCATCGGTCTTGACAAGAGGAAGGATTGCAACTTTGAAGGGGGCCAAAAAGGGTGGAAACTTCATGACAGTTCTGGTATCAACATCTGTTTTTTCCTCAAATAATGAACCACAAATTATTGATAAGAAAAGCCTGTCAAGCCCTAGGGAAGTTTCAACAACAAAAGGAACATAGCTCTTATCAATTTTCGGGTCAAAATATTGGAGTTTTTTCTTGCTAAATTTTTGATGTTGAATTAAATCAAAATCTGTTCTAGAGTGTATGCCCTCTAACTCTCTAAATCCCATAGGAAAATTAAATTGAATGTCACATGCTGCGTTAGCGTAATGGGCTAGATTTAGGTGATCGTGAAAAATGTACTCGCTTTTTTTAAGATTTAATTTTTGGTGCCACTCCATTCTTTTGTTTTTCCAATGATTATACCATTGAATTTCATCTCCTGGTTTAACAAAGAATTGCATTTCCATTTGCTCAAATTCACGCATTCTGAATATAAATTGCCTTGCTACAATTTCATTTCGAAAAGCTTTTCCGATTTGTGCAATTCCGAAGGGGATTTTTTTTCTCGAAGTTTTCTGAACATTTAAAAAATTTACAAATATTCCTTGTGCTGTTTCCGGTCGCAGATAAAGATTATTAGAGTCTTCACTGATAGCTCCAATTTTAGTACTAAACATCAAATTAAACTGTCTTACTTCAGTCCAGTTGCTAGTGCCTGATACTGGACATTTAATTTCTAAATCATCTATCATTTTTTTCAATGAGGACAAGTCATTTCTTTCTAGTGATTTAGACAATTTAGAATTAATCTTGTTAATTAAATTTTCATAGTTTATTATCCTGGGGTTTGTCGTAATGTACTTTTTACGATCAAAATCTGGTCCAAATCTTTTTTCTGCTTTATCTATATCTTTATTAACTTTTTTTCTAATCTTTTCAACATGTTCCTCGATTAAAGTATCAACTCTATATCTTTTTTTTGAGTCCTTGTTATCCACCAAAGGATCGTTAAAAGCTTCAGTGTGTCCGGATGCATGCCATATCTTTGGGTGCATAAAAATGGAGCTATCAATACCCACAATATTATCATTGTCATGTACCATGGTCTTCCACCAGTACTGCTTGAGATTATTCTTTAGTTCAATACCATTGGGGCCGTAGTCGTATACCGCAGAAAGTCCATCATAGATTTCGCTTGAAGAAAAAACAAATCCATATTCTTTGCAATGACTTATTATTTTTTTTAAATCCAAGTTGTCCATATTAATTCCATATATAATTATAATAAAAATAATTACAGTAATATTAACTTTTTTGAAAAAATAATTTGCAAAAAGTTAATAACAATCGTTGTTAAAAACTAAATACATTAATTTACTAGTCTTTGTTGTTTTATTTAATTAATTGTTTGTTATTTGCTACATAGTTTCGTGCTTAATAGTACAAAAATTATAACCCCTAGAACTTCGTTTAGAAAATAATATAAAACGTTCCGCCCAGGGATATGTCATAACTGACTCTTTTTTTGAATGAATTATGGTAATTATTAACAATGGCCTTTTGAAAACGCAATGCAAGGGTCTTAAAAAATGGAATTAGATAATTGTAAATTTGGTTTTACACGCAAATAAACTACTATGAAAATTGAAAGCATATACAAAAGGGACTTTACTAAAAAAACATTCTATCCAGAAAAAATAACAGATGCAATTTTAAAGGCAATGATTTCTGTTGATAAGGGCGATGTTAAAGCTGCTGAAAAAATTTCTAACGAAGTTTACGAAAACCTTATCCATCGAAAAAAAAATAGCCCAAATTATGTTCCTAACGTAGAAGAAATTCAAGATTTAGTTGAGCAAAAGCTAATGAAAAGCGAATTTCTTGACGCAGCTAAGTCCTACATACTATACAGAAATGAACAGGCTCAAAAAAGGAAGAGAAATGTCTTCGAAAAAAGAATTACTCTCAAGCCTTACGAATATCCCGAACTTTATGAGTATGTTCCTGCCATAAGACATTCATACTGGATACATTCTGAGTTTAACTTTACCAGCGACATTCAAGACTTCAAAACCAGACTAACAGAGACCGAAAGAAACGCAATAAAAAACACTATGCTTGCAATTTCTCAAATCGAAGTAGCAGTTAAGAGCTTCTGGGGTGATATTTATCACAAAATTCCAAAGCCAGAAATTGGATCTGTAGGCGCAACATTTGCTGAGAGTGAGGTTCGCCACGCTGACGCTTACTCACACCTTTTAGAAATTTTAGGATTAAACAAAGAGTTTCAATCCCTTAAGAAGCAACCCGCAATAATGAAAAGAGTTAAATATCTTGAAGCAGCCTTGATTAATTCCAAAAGTGACGACAAAAAAGAGTATTCTGAATCTGTCATGCTCTTTTCACTTTTCATTGAGCATGTTTCACTTTTTTCTCAATTTTTAATAATCATGGCCTTCAATAAACATAAGAATATGCTCAAGGGTGTCTCAAACGTTGTCGAAGCCACTTCAAAAGAAGAGCAAATTCATGGAGACTTCGGCATTGATTTAATAAAAATAATAAAATCTGAAAACCCAAGCTGGTTTGGAGATGATTACAATAATAAAATTCAAGACCTATGCATGAAAGCTTTTGAAGCTGAAAATAGTATTATTGATTGGATATTTGAAAAAGGCGAGCTTGAATTCTTGCCCAAGGTTCAAGTTGTTGAATTCATAAAAGACAGATTCAACAAATCTTTAGAAAGCATTGGCGTTAACAAAATATTCGATATCGACAAAACTGTAGTTAACGAAACAGAGTGGTTTAATGACGAAATTATTGGAACCAAACACGGCGATTTTTTTGTCAAAAGATCAATAAATTATAGCAAAAGAACACAAAGTATAACTGGAGACGACATCTTTTAATATGAAACAAGCACCAACTCAACCAAACACGAACCCCGAAAAAAACAAGGAAAATATTAATAATCAGGTATTCCAAAATGAATTACTTGAAGCTAGAAAAAGACAAAAAGAAAAAAAGTCTGAAACTGGCAACTTCAGATGGCTTACTCAACATAGCAGAGATTTTTTATCTGCCGGATACATTTCAGGTGATATACCTGCCGAACAACGCATAAGAGAAATTGCAGACAACGCTGAAAAAATACTAAAAATCAGAGGATTCAGTGACAAATTTTTTCATTACATGTCTGAAGGTTTTTTTTCACTCGCATCTCCAGTATGGTCAAATTTTGGTAAAAAGAGGGGCCTACCGGTCAGTTGCTTTGGGTCAAATGTTGCAGACGATATGGGTAACATCTTGTATACACAATCTGAAGTTGGCATGATGTCTAAGCTCGGTGGTGGTACATCGGGTTACTTTGGACATATTAGACATCGAGGTTCGGCAGTTAAAGACAATGGCGAAGCTTCTGGCTCTGTTCACATAATGCAACTTTTCGAAACAATGGTTGATGTCGTTAGCCAAGGATCAGTCAGAAGGGGGAGATTTTCACCATACCTGCCCGTTGAGCATGAAGATATTTCTGAATTTCTTGATATTGGAACAGAAGGCAATCCAATACAGGAACTAACACACGGTATAACGGTAACTAACGAATGGATGCAAGAAATGATTGACGGCGATATTAATAAAAGAAATATCTGGGCTAAAGTACTACAAAGAAGAGGTGAAATCGGGTACCCATATATATTTTTTAATGGTAATGCCAACTCTAATTCTCCAGATGTATACAAAGATAAAAATCACAAGATAAACGCTAGTAATTTATGCACAGAAATTATGCTTCCTTCGAATGATAATTGGTCATTTGTATGCGTACTATCATCAATCAATTTACTTCATTATGAAAAATGGAAGGATACTGATGCAGTTGAAACCATGGTGTATTTTTTAGATGCAGTAATCACCGAATTTTTAGAAAAATTGGAACATTACAAATTATCACCTGACAGAGACGATCAACAAACATTTTTATTCATGGAGAGGGCATATAATTTCGCCAAAGAAAATCGGGCCCTAGGACTTGGTGTTTTAGGCTGGCACTCACTTCTGCAATCACGTATGTTACCATTCGGAAGTCAGGAAGCATTTGATTTAAATTCTCAAATATTTAATTTGATACAAAAAAAATCATATAAAGCTTCCGAAGAGCTAGCCAAAAAATTCGGGGAGCCAAGTTTACTTGAGGGATATGGAAGAAGGAACGCTACGCTAAATGCAATTGCCCCCACAACATCCTCTGCCTTCATTTTAGGGCAAGTGTCTCAAGGAATTGAGCCAATTTGGTCTAACATATATGTTAAGGACATAGCAAAAACTAAAACAACAATCAAAAATAAATTTCTTGAAAAGCTATTAGAATCAAAAAATAAAAACACCAATGAAGTTTGGAAAAGCATCAGGGACAGAGATGGATCAGTACAACATCTAAATTTTTTAAGTGATGTCGAAAAAGATGTCTTTAAAACATATGCTGAGATAAATCAAATGGACATAATTTACCAGGCCGCAAATAGACAAAACTACATAGATCAAGGACAGTCCGTTAATCTCATGATACACCCGGACATGTCCGCTAAAGAAATTAATAAATTGTATATCACCGCATGGAAGCTAGGTTTAAAGTCACTATACTATCAGCATAGCATGAACGCAGCCCAAAAATTTAAACAAAATAAAGAATGCACAAGTTGTGAAGGTTAGTGTTATCCTTACTTAAACGCACTAATTCCAGTAATATCGTGCCCTGTAATAAGTAAGTGTATGTCATGCGTACCCTCATAAGTAATTACAGATTCGAGATTCATCATATGTCGCATGATTGGGTACTCTCCAGTAATTCCCATTCCCCCAAGAATCTGTCTAGATTCTCTTGCAATTTTTATTGCCATTTCAACATTATTTCTTTTTGCCATTGAAATTTGTGCTGTTGTAGCCTTACCTTCATTTTTTAATGAACCAAGCCGCCAAGCAAGAAGTTGAGCTTTAGTAATTTCTGTTATCATTTCAGAAAGTTTTTTTTGTTGAAGCTGAAATGAAGCTATGGGTTTACCAAACTGAGTCCTTTCTAATGAGTACCTGAGAGCAGTATCGTAACAATCCATAGCCGCGCCTATTGCACCCCATGCAATTCCATATCGAGCACTGTCTAAACAACTTAGAGGGGCCCCAAGACCATCTCTACCTGGAAGCAGGTTTTCTTTGGGTACTTTGACATTATCAAAAATTAATTCCCCAGTAACTGAGGCCCTTAATGACCACTTATTATGAGTTTCTGGAGTACTAACACCGTCTGTATTAGTCTCAACAATTAGACCCTGTATTCTATTGTCTTGATTTTTAGCCCAGACTATTGCGATATCAGCAAAAGGAGAATTTGAAATCCAAAGCTTTGAACCATTTAATATAAAATAATCGTCTTTTTCAATGAAGGAGGTCTCCATTCCACCAGGATTTGATCCGTGATTTGGTTCGGTCAAACCAAAACACCCCATCAATTCACCTGTTGCTAATTTTTTTAAATATTTTTGTCTTTGTTCTTCACTACCGTATTCGTATATAGGATACATAACTAAAGAGGACTGAACAGACGCAGTGGACCTAATCCCTGAATCACCACGCTCTAGTTCTTGCATAATGAGACCGTATGATATTTGATCTAACTCAGCTCCACCGTACTTAGTTTTAATAAAAGGACCAAAGCAACCAAGTTCACCTAGTTTTGGAAGAAGAAATGACGGAAACTTACATGTTTGACATGCTTCTTCAATTACAGGAGAAACTTCCTTTTTAACAAAATCTCTTATAGCTTTACGAATTAACTTGTGTTCGTCTGTCAATAAATCATCGATAATGTAATAATCTGGTGAATGAAAATTGTCGGTTTTTGCCATGAATGATAATAATTTTATTATTAACAAAAATAATAATTTAGATTTACAGAAAATTTAAAATTATAATATTTTGTGTCTTTTTATTTAAGTGATGTCTATACATTAATTCTAGTAATTTTTATTCTAACTCTTAGTTTAATAAATAAATCAAGGAAAAATCATTTTAGATTTTTGATTGAATTACCATTCAATCAAAAATATAATCTAAAATATTCGAGACTGAATATTACATTATCAAGTTTTATATTTTTTTTATTCTCGGTATTTATTTTTGCCTTATCAGTGTCTTTTTTGTTTTTTAATAAATTTAACAAATTAGAATTCATCGATTTTTTAAAAATTTTTTTTATTTCATGTATTTTCTTCCAAGTAAAGTGGATTATGGTTTTATCATTCGGATTTTTATTTGATAAAATTGAATTATCAAAAAAGTACATAAATGATTCATTTAATAGTAATTTGTTCTTAGGAATATTTTTTCTGCCAATAATATTATTTCTTTCATTCACGTACAATGGTAATCTAATTTTAAACTTCTCAATTTATATTGGTTATTTATATTTAATTTTTTATACTTTTTTAAAGTTATTGTTGTTGTTTCGTTTAAAAGTTTTTAAACTAGGATTAATATTTTACAATATTTTGTACCTTTGTGTTGTTGAGCTTTTTCCATATATATCTTTTATGAAATATATACTAGGTTCTAATTAACGTCGCTTGTTTTGAAAAAACCATTAAAAATTTTAATCTCTCAACCTACACCAACTAGTTCATACTCACCATTCCATGATCTTGAAAAAAAACATAAAATTAAAATAACTTTTAACCCATTTGTTAGTATTGAGGGTGAAACTGTAAAAAATATCAGGTTAAAGAAAATTCACATTCCAAAATATAGTGCACTCATATTAACTAGCAGAAATGCAGTTAACCATTACTTCCGAATATGTGACGAAATGCGAATCACTGTACCAAACTCGTTAAAATACTTCTGTATTTCCGAAGCAGTAGCATATTACCTGCAAAAATATATTGCGTACAGAAAGCGTAAAATATATTCTGCAAATAATAATTTTACAGAACTAGCTGAAATGATGAACAAGCACGAAAAAGAAAACTTCTTATTTATTTCCTCCGATAAAATAAAAAAGGACTTCAAAGTAGCTCTTGAGAAAAACAATGTTAACTATGACCATGGACCCTTTTTTAAGATAGTTCCATCGAATCTTAGTAAAATAAATATAAACAACTTCCAAATTTTAGTTTTTTACACTCCCCGAGATATTGACTCACTGTTTCAAAATTTCCCTGATTTCAAACAGAACAATATAAAACTTGCGGTTTTTGGCGAATCTACATTAAAAAAAGCCAAAGAAATTGGACTTGAAGTTGATATAAAAGCACCCAGTTCGGAATTTCCTTCCATGAGCATGGCGCTTGATAGTTTTTTAAAAAATACTAAATTATAACCTGATTAAATTTCATTCTTTTTTAAAAAAATGAAAAAGAAAATTTCAAGAAATCAAATTCAAAGGATATACTCTTCTGGGAAAAAAATAAAGTCCGAAATATTTATCTTGTTTTGGGAATTGAGCTATGATAAACTTAATGATTCGGTAACAGTCATATCAATACCAAAAAATAAAATAAAAAAAGCTGTTGACAGAAATAGGTTAAAAAGAAGAATTAAAGAAAGCCTCAGTATCAAAAATGAGTTAGCTTATTCCATTTTAGATTTAAAGATAAATTTTATTCTCATATATAATAAAAATACTGTTTTAAACTTCAAGCAAATAAATAAAGATTTAGTAAATTTATTCGATGAATTGCTAATTAAAGTGAATGAAAGTATTTAATAAATTGATAATATTTTTTATTAAATTATATCAACTCTGCCTATCTCCAATATTGGGAAAAAATTGTAGATTCCACCCAAGCTGCTCCCATTATTGTGTGGGCTGCTTTAAGAAATATAACTTTTTATATGCCGGACTTCTCTCTCTAAGGAGAGTTCTCAAATGTCACCCATGGGGAAAATCCGGATACGACCCTGTTCCATAAAATTTTTATTTATGAAAAACTTACGTAGAATTATATTGGTATTAGTTGTGATTCTTTTCACAACAGGTTTTGTTTCAAATTATTTCGAAATAACTAAAAATCTTGAAATTTTTAATAATGTCTATAAAGAAATTAATTCTTACTACGTAGACCCTGTTGACCCAGGTGAACTTATGCACAGTACTATTGATACTATGCTAAAGAGGTTAGACCCTTACACTCAATATATACCTGAATCGGAAATAGAAGATTTCCGATTCCAAACTACAGGGGACTATGGTGGTATTGGTGCAACTATCAGAAAAATTGATAGTACTGTGGTAATTTTTGAACCCTATAAGGATTTTCCTGCTGACAAGGCGGGTTTAAAAATGGGAGATATTATTTTAGAAATTAATAATAAATCAGTCATAAATGCATCCACCGAAGATGTGAGCGAACTTCTTAAGGGGGTGCCAGGAACAAATGTAAATGTAAAAATTAACAGATTTGACACTGAATTTGTCACAGAAATTAAAAGAGAAAAGATACATGTCCCCAGTGTTAAATATTATAATTTTGTTGATGAAAATATTGGATATATCAAGCTAAGAAGATTTACTAAGAACTGTTCTGCCGAGGTAGAAAAAGCACTTAACGAACTTGAAAAAAAATCAAATTTAAATGGACTAATTCTAGACTTAAGATCAAACCCTGGCGGGCTTTTGAATGAATCAATTAGTTTAACAAATTTGTTTATAGCCAAGGACGAGGTGGTTGTTACTACAAACGGTAAGAACACAGAGTGGAAGAAAAGTTACAAAACAAGAAGAGACCCTAAATATCCTGAAATACCAATTGTAGTTCTTGTTAACGGTTCTTCTGCGTCAGCTTCTGAAATTGTAGCTGGTGCCATACAAGATTTAGATAGGGGAATTATAGTTGGAAACAGAACATTTGGTAAAGGATTAGTTCAACAAAGTAGAAAATTAAACTATAACGCCAGGTTAAAAGTAACAGTTGCAAAATATTATACGCCCTCAGGTAGATGTATTCAGGATTTAAATCAAACTTCAAAGTACAATGATTATCTATCACTAAAAAACCAAGATAGTTTGATAACAAACAGACGCGAATTTTTGACTAAAAATAAAAGAGTTGTATACGACGGAGGAGGAATTGATCCAGACATAAAAATTGAATTAGACACGTTCCCCACTTTGTTAATTTCTTTAGTTAGGAATAATCACATATTCAAATACGGAAATGAAATAATTGGTCAATTTGAAAATATTAGCACTGTCGAAGAATGTGTTTCAAAAGGTGTTAATTATGATGGTTTTTCTGACTATTTAAACCGCAATGAATTTTCATTTGAAGACTACAGAGACGATATAATTAATGATATTGAAATATCAATATCTGATTTAAAAGAGGAAGATTTACTGACCCAAAATCTAAAAAAAGAGTTGAAAACCTTAGATGAGGAAATACAAGCTAAAAAAGTCAAAGAAATTTATGATAATAAAGAGCTTATTACTAAAAGGATTTTAGGAAATATTTTAACAAGAAAGTTTTATGATGTGGGAAGAATTGAATATGAACTAACGAGTGATAAATATGTCAATGAAGCAGTTAGATTACTTAAGGATGAAAAAAATTATTCTGAAATCTTGAATGGAAATAACTAAAATTAATAGAAGTGAAAAAAAAATTAAATTAGAAAATCTAAAAAATTATCTACTAATTTCTCTTTCAGTATTTCTACCTATTTCGATTTATTTAACTGATTTGATAATTATAATTTTATTCGCCATTTGGATTCTGAATGGAAGAATTATGAAAAAACTAAAAATTATAATGAATAACCCCATTCTAAGGTCGTGCATTTTATTTTTTTTGTATTTCCTTTTAAGTCATTTTTGGGGTGGTGAAAGCATATTTAATCAAACTACCCAAAAGCAGTTATTAATTCTATTACTACCTGTACTTTGGACATTAAACTTTGATAAAAAGTACTATGATTTAGTAAAGTACGGATTTATTTTGGGCTTACTTTGCAATGTAATATTATCATTTTTCACTGTAATTTTTCCTAAAAACCTTCTATTCAAGAGGGGGCATTATGAAGACGTTAATTTTGCACACGGATTTCTCGATCACTTTGATTATTCAATTTTTTTATGCTTTGGTTTATTGGTAATATTATCATTAATTAACTCTAGGAACTTTAAATATTTCCTAATAATAATCTTAATTTTTATAATTACGTTAATAAACTCATATGGAAGGATAGGAATTGTATCATTTTACATTTTTTTTCCAATTTGTGTTTATTTATTTACAAAAGGTAAAACCAGGATTTTAACATTAACTTCCTTCGTTTTTATTTCCATTATTTGTTTTAAAGTATTCAAACCTTTTCAAAGTAGAATTAATCAAACTATTGAAAATGTACAACTTATAAAGTCCCCATTAACCTTAGAAGAAAAAATTGAACTTGATGCACTGTATTTGAGTCAAAAGAATTCAGAAACTAAAGAATTCTATATTGAAAAAATACTAAGTGACAAATCATGGGTAGACTATATAGACAAAAAGAAACCTGAGTATGAAACAAGTATCGGTAAAAGGTATTCTTACATCAAAAATGTCTATGAATTATCTAAAGAAACACCCCTATACGGTTTTGGGGCTAATCAGTTTCAGAAAATTTACTCTCGTAAATTTGATGACTCAAGAACAAAACATCCTCACAATAATTACCTATTCGTTCTAATTGAGCTTGGACTAGCTGGACTGTTTTTTCTTCTACTAATTTTTTTCTATCAAATATTAGATTTTTTTAAGAATGAAAAAAAAGAATTTCTAAAACTGACTTTCCCACTATTTTTTATTTTTATTATGTTTTTAGATAACTACTTTCTTAACCACAACACTCTAGTTTTTTTCTGCCTATTTAGTTTTATAATATTTTCAAAGAAGAGTTAAAAATATACTCTTTTGATTCTTTTAGATAGTATCGTTGTAATTTCATATGGAATTGTGTCGAGTTCATTAGCTAGGTCCCAAAGGCTTCTTTCCTGACCAAAATATGTAACTTCATCACCAATAGAAATATTTTTAACTTCACTCAAATCAACAATACAACTATCCATAGAAATTACGCCTAATGTGGGGAGGGGTTGTCCCTCAAATATAAATTTTAATAAACCATTTCCCCAAGACCTTTGCAACCCATCAGCATAGCCCATTGGTATTACTCCAACTTTCATGTCTCTGGGTGCTATGAAAGCCCGTTTATAGCCAATTGACTCTCCTTTTTTGATTTTTCTAATATGAGATAATGAACATTTCAACTCACCCACAGGCCTTATTGAATTGTTCATTTGAGAACCATACATTAATATTCCAATTCTAATTTGGCTAGTATCAATAAGTTTAGGGTTATTTTTAACAGAACTCGAACTTAAAATATGGTATTTAATTTGGGTACTAAAAGATTTTTTGAACTTGGCTTTTACTTTTTTAAAGAGTTCATGTTGTTTTTTGGTAAACTGTTCGTCTCTTAAATTATCCGGCGATGACAGGTGTGAGTATATGGACTTAATATTTATATATTTTTTATTTTTGATTCTATTTATTACAAAATCAACTTCGTTTAAATCAAAACCCCACCTATTCATACCTGAGTTGATTTTAATATGAATATTTTTTTTACGAATGCTTTTAAATCTTGAATCTAATATTTTTAATAAAATTTCTTTGTTGTAAACAACTGGTTCGAGATGATTATTAAGAATGACTTCGATATTATTTATTCCTGGATTCATGACTATAATTGAGCCATTTATTCCATTGTTTTTTAAATTAATTCCCTCGTCAAAGTCTGCTACACCGAAATTTTCAACACCTAATTCTTGTAATTTTTTTGCAATTGCTACATCTCCGAAACCATAAGCATTTGCTTTTACTATTGCAATAAAATTTGATACTCCAATTTTTTTCTTAAAAAAACTTAGGTTTGATTCTAAAATAGATAAATCAATATAAAATTTAGTTCCGTATAAATTATTTTCCATCAATTTTTATTGTTTTTTGATAGCATTCAGCACATAGTGCTTCATATGAGTTTTTATCTCCAATTAAAAATTGATTATTAGAGTCTTTAGTTTTTCTGTAAGAATGTGTTGCGCTGTTAGTACACCTTGTACAAGATGCTTTAAGTCTAGTAACTGAATCTGAAATTTTTATAATTTCTTTCATACTCCCAAAAAAATTATCTAAATAATCTTTTTCTAGACCTGCTAAAATTATTTTTATGTTACACTTTCTCAAATACATCAAATCATCAAGTATTTTATTATCAAAGAATTGTGCTTCATCAATTCCTAGGACTTTAACACCCTCAATAATGTCAAAAATATCTGATAAATCCCTGACTCTTTTCGCTTTTATTTTGATTCCACTATGAGTTACAATTATGTCTCCCTTATCCCGATTATCTAATTTTGGTTTAACTAGTAAAAAATTTTCATTGTGAGACTCTAATCTTCTTATCAGTTCAGTAGATTTTCCCGCAAACATGCAACCCGTTATTACTTGAAGTTCTTTCATTTTTTAAGAAATATATTTAAAATTAGTAATTTCATGCTTAGAATGGAAAGAGTTATTTATATAATTCCTACACCAATAGGAAACTTGGAGGATATTACCCTTAGATCAATCAAAACTCTGAATGAATCTGATATGATTTTAGCCGAGGATACAAGAGTCAGTAAAAAAATTCTAAAGCATTATGATATTAAAACAAAATTATCTCCTTATCATTCATTTAATGAACACAAAATTGTTGAATCAATAATTGAAAAAATTGCTTATGGATTAAAAATTTCGTTGATCTGTGATGCAGGTACCCCAGGTATTTCTGACCCGGGTTATCTTTTAATCAGAGAATGCATCAAGAGGGGTATTGATATCATTTGCCTTCCCGGTGCAACAGCTTGTATACCTGCTGTAGTTAAATCAGGTTTGTCATGTGAGAAATTTACATTTGAGGGGTTTATACCAACGAAGAGAAAAAGAAAAAAAAACTTAGAATATATATCTCAAAATAAGAATACTACAATTATTTACGAATCACCTCACCGTATTGTAAAAACACTCAACAACTTATATGA
The DNA here is from genome assembly GCA_002863085.1 of Flavobacteriales bacterium. Taxonomy (GTDB): domain Bacteria; phylum Bacteroidota; class Bacteroidia; order Flavobacteriales; family TMED113. The sequence continues at coordinate 69 of PKDT01000051.1, read as the reverse complement.
ACATTGTGGAAACCGAAAAGTTGCTGTGATTAAAGAAATTTCAAAAGTTCATGAAAAAGCCTACAGAGG
>PKDT01000010.1 GCA_002863085.1 Flavobacteriales bacterium | reverse complement strand
AAAGACTTCAAACCCTCTTTTTTCTAATTCTAAGATTGCATCTGTTAAATGCATTCCAATTACTGATGGATAATTTTTATTATTTTCAGATTTATAAAATAAGTTTTTATAATTATTTAATATTGAAACAATCTGATCTGAGTTTTTATTAAATAATAATGTGTCTTTAAACCCCCAGAATAAGCCTTCCATAAGATAAATCTCACTTGCAATCTCCTTAAATACCGGTAAAGCTATTTGCGCTCCATAAAACCCTTTTTTCACGTTAGGACTATCAACTAAAACAACACATGAATAGGCTGGATTATCAGATGGAAAAAAACCAACAAATGAGGCTTGATATTGTTTATTATTTTTATTCTTATAATTTTTAACAGTAGTACCAGTCTTTCCAGAGACAGGAAATGGTAATTTTTTCAAACTTTTTGCAGTACCTGTTAGAACAACTTCTCTCAATAATTCATGAGCTTTTTTAATTGTCGCTTCGGAACAAATTTTGTGAGAGATAACATCTGTGTTAATTCTTTTCTCAAAACTACCCTTCTGTAAAGAATAGCCTAAATGAGGGTGTACAAATTTTCCATTATTGGCAACAGTGTTGTAAAAAGTTAGTATATCCAACGGAGTAAGACTGACACCATAACCATATGACATCCAGGGCAATGAAATTCCAGACCAGGACTTACTCCCTGGGAAAGGTATCCTTGGTTTGGGAATTTTCTCTAAATCAATTTTAGATCTTTCATTTATACCAAAGTCATAAATTCTACTTATGAAATTTTTGGGACTTGAGTTATATTTCTTTGTAATTAATCTACCAATTCCTACATTTGAAGACTTAGAAAACGCCTCTTTTAAAGAAACTAAACCCAATTTCTCACTGTCTAACGTTGGAATTGGAGCGCCCTTGAACTTATAACTTCCATTTTTACAATCTATCGTATCATTTATATCTCCGTTGAAATCCTCAATGTAGGCCATTATTGAGGCTAATTTAAAAGTGGAGCCTGGTTCGTACTGAAATGCAGCTCCATAGTTATAAGTTTCTGCATATTTATCTTCTTCATTTTTAGTAAGATTTGCAATTGCTTTAATTTCTCCAGTTTTGACACTCATCAAAATAGCTGTTCCAAATTTTGCCTCATACGCTTCCAGCTGTCTTAGAAGTGCCTTTTCAATAACATCTTGATATTTTAATTCTATTGTAGTAATTAGGTCATAACCTGTCTTTGGTGAAATATTACTTGAGCTCATAATAAACCTATCGAAGCCTGGCTCCTCGAGTACAAGCTGCCTTCCGTCAATTCCCATTAAGTGGTTATTATAACTGTATTCCAAGCCATAAATTGGAGTGTTATCGTCTTTGAATAAATCTCCAATAGTTCTTGAGGCTAAGTTTTTATTTGGTTTTTTTCTGTAATTAATCTGGTTGATTATAATTCCGCCATTCAACGGTTTTTTATAAAAACCAATTTCTTTGAGCTTATCAATTTGAGAGATTGAAGCATCTCTTTTTAATAAATAAAATTTCTGTTTTTTTGCTTTTATTAGCGCATTTAAATATTCTTTTTTTGTTTTGTCTTTAAAAATTTTTGATAAGTCTTCAGCTAGTATTCCAAGTTCGTGCCTGCTAGCTTTAAGATAAGTTCCATCAAAATGGACATTATATGAATTTGTTGTAACTGCAAGTAATTTATATTGCTTGGAATATATGTTGCCTCTCTCCGCTTTAATTTTGACGTCTTTCAAATGATCAACAGCTTCATAAACTGGGTCATTTATAACAGAGACAATTTTAAGTAAAATTGAAACACTAATTAAAAATATTAACAAGATTAATGTTATAATTCTATAAGGATATCTAACTCTCATCATTTAGCTTAATTACAGTTATTGGTTCACTTGGTGAATAAAAATCAAATTCTGCTGCTTTTTCGAGTAAATTAGTCCTGTTGGTAAGATTAATTAGAGTTGCTCTCTTAGAAACATACTCTGTTTTTACTTTTTTAGATTTTTCTTTTAAATAATTTATTTTTTTGTCTTTATCAGATGAAATACTTGATAGCCAGACGCTTATGAGTGAGTATAAAGTAAATAAAAATATAAAAGAACGAATGTTGAATAAACCTGATTTCTTAAAAAATTGATTTTCTTTGATTTTTTGTAGTAATGTTTGTTTATATTTTTTCACAAATTCTTAGTTTAGCACTTCTTGATTTATTATTGTTAATTATTTCGTCTTTTGAGGGGGTAATTGGTTTTTTAGTTAGTTGTTTAAAGCAATGCTTTTGATGTCCGAAAAAATCCTTTTCCGGTGTGTTAAAAAAAGAACCATAATTCATGAATTTCTTTACGAGCCTGTCTTCATGAGAGTGATAAGAAATTACTACTAGCCTACCACCTCGATTAAGTATTGATTTAGTTTGAATTAGAAATTTCTTCAGTGAGTTTAACTCGTCGTTTACTTCTATTCTTATTGACTGAAAAAGTCTAGCAAAAAACTTGGTACCGTAGTTACTTTCCGAATCGCTAGAAAATATATTGATTAAATCAAATGTTGTTTCAATTTTCTTTCTTTTTCTTTTATTAATAATTTTTTCGGAAATAAGATCTGTTTTTCTAAAATCTGAATGCTCTTTTAGCATCTTATTTAACTCAATCTTACTGTAATTATTTACAACATATCTGGCGTCTTTTTTTGAATTGACATCCATTCTCATGTCAAGTGGAGCATCATATTTTATTGAAAAGCCTCTTCCATTATCTGAAAATTGAAAAGATGAAACTCCCAGGTCTGCGATTATACCATCGACTAATTTGACGCCTTCAGTGAGTAAATTTTCACTCATGTGTTTAAAGTTTGATTTAATAATTTTGAATCTGTCATCGTTTTCAATTCTATTAATTAAACAAGCATTATCCATATCAAAAGCATATAATTTACCTTCTGACAGTTTTTTTAATATCCTCCTTGAGTGCCCCCCCCCTCCAAATGTAGCATCAACATAAATTCCACACGGTTGTATTGCTAAGCCATTGATTGAACTTTCTAATAGTACACTTTTGTGATAGCTATTCATCATTAAAATTTTTGGACCCCATTACGTCTTCAGCTAAAGAGGCAAAATCTATCTTTGCATTATTAATTATTGACTCGTATTTTGTGTTATCCCATATTTCAATCATACTTCCTGAGCTTGACAATACTATTTCCCTATTAATTTTCGCATACTTTTGCAAATCTTTAGGTAGTAACATCCTTCCAGTACTGTCTAAGTCGATAAGCTTTACACCCGCTGTAAACATTCTAATGAAATCATTATTTTTTTTAACAAATCGATTTAACTTATTTATTCTGAAAACAACTTTGTCCCACTCGTTCATTGTATACAACTCTAAACATTTATGAAAAACACTTCGTTTTAATACAAAAGGACTGTCAACTGATGATCTTAGCTGTTTTTTGAAAGCCTTAGGAATCATGAACCGATTCTTTGAATCTAATTTGCACTGATGTACACCAATTAAATACGAACTCATTTTACACTAAATGTTTAATTTCTTAACAAAACTAAACTTTTAGACCCACTTTATACCACTTTGTACCACTTATTTTTTTACACAAAGAACTAACAACATATTAACATTTTGTACTTTTGCATGTTAATAACTATAGCTGAAGTATTAATTCATATTATAATAAAATATATATTGCATAAAAATTTTTTTGATGAATAAAAAATATAATTACATAGAAAAGGGGGAAGGCGAAGCAGTAATCTTACTGCACGGATTGATGGGTGCGGTCAGTAATTTTGAATCAACTTTAGAGAAGTTACCAAAATTTGGATACAGAGTAATTCTTCCAATGCTCCCTCTCTACTCACTTCCTGTTTTAAAGACTAATGTTAATAAACTTGCTGACTTTATTAACAATTTTATCGATGATCTCCAAATAAAAAAATGCACCTTACTTGGGAATTCTCTAGGCGGACACATTGGACTAATATTGGCTTTAAGAAAGCCTAATATTGTTAAAAGGCTAATCTTATCTGGCAGTTCTGGACTCTATGAAAATACTTTAGGTGGAAAATTTCCAAGAAGAGGAAGCTATGATTACATAAAAGAAAAAACAGAGGAAGTTTTTTACAATCCACAAAAAGCAACTAAAAACCTTGTTGATGAAGTTTTTGAAATTGTCAATAACAAGGAAAAATTAATTCGTGTATTGATGATGGCAAAATCAGCTATAAGACATAATATGAAAGAAGATTTACCAAAAATTAAACAAAAAACATGTATTATTTGGGGAAAAAATGATATTGTCACTCCTCCAAAAGTTGGAATGGAGTTTCATGAAGAGATACCTAATTCTGAACTATTTTGGATTGATAAATGCGGACACGCACCAATGATAGAAAAGCCTGATGAATTTAATAAAATTCTTGTGGAATGGCTAAATAAATAAGTTATGAATTTCAAAATAACAAACATCAATTCAAAATCTTCTATTACAGACTTTGACAAAAACAAGACGCCTGAATACGCATTCGTGGGTAGATCAAATGTGGGGAAATCCTCGCTTATAAATTTTATAGCTGGTCAAAAAATAGCATATACTTCATCCAAGCCCGGGAAAACTCAATTAATAAATTATTTTGAAGTAAACAGCAGGTGGAACTTAGTAGATTTACCCGGATATGGGTACGCTAAATTGAGTAAAAAAAAGAGAGAAGAAATCTCGCTCCGAAACAACAATTATTTAAAAAAAATTGGTGATCAGTTGGTGTGTGTTTTTTATCTTGTTGATATTAGAATCAGTCCTCAAAAGATTGATTTAGATAGGATGACATGGTTAGTTCAAAATGAAATTTATTTTATTAGAACATTTACAAAATGTGACAAGTTAAGTAATAGCTCTATTAATCTTATGTTAAAAAAATATGATGCGAACATGAGAGAAAGTGGTTGGATAAATATTCCCGAAACAATTGTCACGTCAGCAAAAAAAAAAAAAGGAAGAAATACTATAATAAATCGAATCAAATGTCTAAATCAGGACTACTTTGAATATTTAAAAAGGCTTACTTGACAACATCAATTTTTTTACCTAGCTCTTTTGCAAAATTTTTAATTAATTTTGAAATCTTTTTGTCACCAACTGATTTTAAATAATTATCGCCAAGAGAATCCAACATTTGGATTGTAAAGAATTTCATTTCTTCAGCCATCATTTCCTTAGTCCAAAGGTTAATTTTTAAGGTGCTTTTATCTACCCCATCCCAAATCGAGAGAGATATAGCTTTTGCATCTTTATTCTTAAAGTCACTATCAGATGCGTGCCAATTAATATTTTCAGGCACATTATTTTCGTCAAGTTCTAAATCAATATTTATTTTAGCTTTTCTTTTCATATTTAAGGTCTATATCCTGATTTATTTAAAATTTTATTATAGTCTTGCTCAATGAGTAAGTCGTAAAAGCTGACATTATTGTGTTCGACATATGATTCAATAATTTTCAAACCTATCCAGACACCAACACCACCTGGAGAGTATTGGTCGATACTCAATCCAAACTTTGAAAAGGGCGATAAATAAACGAACCTCTCATTTAATTCAGGGTCAGAGGAAAAAAGGTAGTCATTTTCTATCATATATTCCCATATCGTTGATTCGTTTTTTTTACACCAATTCATCTTCTCGACATCACACTTAAACAACACATGATCCTCAACCCCATCAAGCATAGATTTAGTAAAATAATAAGCTTTTGCATAATATAATATAGTACTAATAAAAGAATTTGTTTCGCTAATTGGGATATGCTTACCTGCTAAAGCAAGAAAACTGATAGAAGGAATATATCTTTTATCATGCGATATTTTAATATATTTGGGTAATGCATAGTAGAAACTATGATCGCTCCCTAAAAATAAGTCTAAGGATATATATAATTTATCGTCTGAATAAACTACTGGATATCTGTAATCAAATGAGCCTTCAATATAAGTTACAAACGAGAGAGTTTCATTTGGATAGTAACTATTATATTTACATAAACCGGACTTAATTTGTGATTGATTAAACAATTCGCCCTTAAAAACACTTTGAACAGAGTCAAAAATGTCTCTTAAAGTGTCATTAAGTAAAATATCTTTTTTATAATCAACGTTATTATCTAAAAAGAATGTCGGATATTTATCTTTTATTTCTGGTAAAAGCGAATCAAACGACTCTGAATCTATATTAAAAAAATCCTCTTCAAACCTTAATAGCTCCAGCTCACAATTTTTTGTTGACAAGCTTTTCTGTTTACAAGAAATTATTGTCATTAAAAGAATTATTATTATGCAGAGATTAGAATTTAAAAAAAAATTCATTTAAGTAAATTGAAGTATATAATGTATATTTAAAAAAAAATATAATTAAAAATATGAAAAAGTTAAGTTTACTTTCAATATTTCTTGTCATATTTCAATTTTCGTTCTCACAGGAATTCAGCAACAAACTAAAAAACGCTAGAATGGGATTATACGTCTCTCCAGCCATAAACTTTATTCAAACAGATTCTGATGACATAGAAACGAACAGTAAACCAGGTGTTGTTTATGGTTACGCATTGGAGATTGCTTTAAACGAGTTTCATAGATTAGAATCAGGCTTTGGCATTACGTACAAAGGAGGCGTTATAACAAGTCCAAATAGCTCAACAGTAGATTACAAAGTACAATATTTAACTGTACCAATTCATATTAAAATGAGGTCTAGGGAAATTGGCTATTTCAATTATTTCGCAAGAATTGGCCCATCACTAAACATTAAACTTAAAGAAATGATAAGTGATAACAAAACAACTAATGCAGGGATGATTGATATCTCCATTTTCATAGGTGCTGAATATTCGCTAGGTGGTAAGACTTCCATCGAATGTAGTCTTTTTTTTAATAACAGTATAACGAACGCACTAGGCAGTAACAATGACCCCGATGCTTTATTTCATCAAATTGGAATCAGAACAGGTTTTTTATTTTAAACAATGAATTTAGAAAAAACACAAGAATTTATAGTAAACTGGATTAGAGATTATGCAACTAGGAACTCTATCAAAAGTCTTGTAGTCGGTATTTCTGGGGGGATAGATTCTGCACTAACATCAAAACTATGTGCATTGACGGGCATTAATACTGCAGTTGTTCTCATGCCAATACATCAAAAGAAAATTGAAATCGATAATGCAATAAACCATGTGAAATTTTTAAAAAGTAAACACGCCAATATTGAATCGATTTACTTAGACCTAAGCAATCTCTTCGAAAATTTTAAAGATTTATTTGAGCCAAAATTTAAAACTAATTTAAGTTTAGCAAACTCAAGGGCACGGCTAAGAATGTCAACACTTTATCAAATTTCTGGAGCAAAAAACGGAATTGTAGTTGGTACAGGAAACAAAGTTGAAGACTTTGGTATAGGCTTTTACACAAAATATGGAGACGGGGGTGTTGATATAAGTCCTATTGCTGACCTGAATAAATCTGAGGTTAGAAAATTAGCGCAATTTTCAGGAATTAGTGAAAATATATTAAATTACCCACCAACAGACGGTCTTTGGGATGATGGAAGAAATGATGAAAATCAGATTGGGGCAACATATCAGGAATTAGAGTGGGCTATGAATTTTGATGGTGATAAAAACAAAATAACTGAGAGACAAAAAGAAGTTTTTAAAATTTATGAGTCTTTTAATAAAGTCAACAAACACAAGATGATTCCAATACCGGTTTGTCTAATACCAAAAAAAATTAAATCTAGTCTTTAACGATTCTAATATTAATACCGTCTAATGACTTTTCAAGCGGAATTTGACAAATCAATCTACTTTTTGTTTGATTAAATGTAAATAATTGATCCAACATATCCTCTTCCTCAGAGGATATGTCAATGAGTTTGATATTGTCTTTTTCTATATAACAGTGGCAAGAAGCACAAAGAGCCATCCCTCCACAGTGCCCCATATGAAACTCTGCATTTCTTAGGACTTCCATTAGATTTAGATCAGGATAAACGAGAGTTTTAAGAATATATACTTCACCGTCAAAATCAATTATATTGATTGAAATAGTATCTAAATTATTTGGATTGTCCTTAGTATTATCAATTAAGATTGCTTTTTTTTCCACATCAAAAACCTTCAATTTGACCAAGAACAGTCGTGTATTTAAAAGACTTCTTTCCATCTGGGAAAACATGCTTAAAGGCAGACTGAGACATTAATGCAGCTTCATGAAAACCACTTAGAATTAATTTTAGTTTTCCTGGATATGTGTTAATGTCACCAATTGCATAAATTCCTTCAATATTGGTACTATAATCCAAAGTATTAACTGATATTGCATTTTTATCAAGATTTAATCCCCAATTTGCGATGGGTCCAAGCTTCGGACTAAGGCCAAAAAGTGGTATCCAAAAATCTGCACTCAAGTCAAAAATTTGGTTATCAGATTTAATCTTGAGTAACTGTAAATTATCATTCCCTTGAATATCGACCACCTCAGCTTTAGTTATTAGATTAATTTTACCTTCTTTACTAAGTTGATTTACTTTTTCAACTGAATCTGGATGTCCTCTAAAACTTTCACGTCTGTGAACCAAGGATACTTCAGATGCGATATTATTTGATAAGAAAATTGACCAATCAAGAGCAGAATCGCCGCCACCAGAAATGACTACCTTTTTGTTCTTGTAAACCATAGGATCTTTAATTATATAATCAATTCCCTTGTTTTCGAACATTGATAAATTTAAAATATTAGGTTTTCTAGGCTCAAAACAACCCAGCCCTGCAGCAATCACAACAACTTTAGAAATATGTTTAGTACCAAGACTAGTTGTAACATGAAATAAACCATCTTGACTTTTTTTTATTTTCTCTACTCTTTCCCCTAATGTAAAGCCTGGCTTGAAAGGTTTTATTTGCTCCATTAAATTCTCAACTAGCTCACCAGCTAAAATTTTTGGAAAGCCGGGAATATCGTATATAGGTTTCTTGGGATAAATTTCTGAGCATTGGCCACCCGCTTGAGGCAAATAATCAATTAGGTGGCAACGCATTTTTAATAAGCCAGCTTCAAAAACGGCGAACAATCCACAGGGTCCAGCACCAATTATTAATATATCTGTTTTAATCATTCTAATCAATTGTTTCAACTGAGACGATTTCGGGAGCATATTTTTTAACTGACTCCTCTATTCCAAGCTTTAAAGTCATTTGATTTACGTCGCAAGTTCTGCAAGCACCCTCAAACTGAATAAAAACAATGTTTTCTGAGGTAATTTTAATCAGTTTTAAATCACCACCGTCTGTTGCAAGAAAAGGTCGAATTGACTCTAATCCCTTGTTGACTCTATTTAATAAACTTTCTTTTTGCATAATTTCAACAAAAATAACTATTTACATCCTCTATTGTGACTAATTTCAACTTTTTTTGTTGTCGGAAGTTTATCATTTCTATCATTTATTTGACTTACAAGATTTTTTGACAAATTTTCAAATATTTTAGATAAATTACTGTTTTGTAAAGCAGCCGGCCTTCCAACATCTCCTGACTCTCTAATACTTTGATGTAAAGGAATTTCAGCAAGAAGTGGAATAGTTTTGTTCTCAGCAAGATTCTTACCTCCGTCTCTTCCAAATATATAATGTTTAACACCATCAATTTCATGCCACGCCATATTTTCAACAACACCCAGAATAGGAACATTTATATTTTTTGAGCTAAACATACTGATTGCTTTTGAAGCATCAATTAGTGAAACTTGTTGGGGCGTAGTTACAATTATTGAACCTGTTACAGAAATTAATTGAACAAGACTTAAATGGATGTCACTTGTTCCTGGTGGTAAATCTATAAGTAGAAAATCAAGGTCCCCCCAATTAGTTTCTAAAGTGATTGTTTTGAGTGCTTTTGTCGCCATTGGTCCACGCCAAACAATCGCTTCATCAGGATTTGAAAAAAATCCAATTGACATAATTTTAACCCCATAACTTATTATGGGCTTTATGAATTTTTTACTATTAATGACTTCTTGTTCAGGGTGTGAGTCTACAGCATCAAACATCAAAGGTATTGAAGGACCAAATATATCCGCATCAATTAGTCCAACATCAAAACCTGCTTTTTGTAATGATATTGCAATATTAGAAGCAATAGTCGACTTCCCCACACCACCCTTTCCAGAGGAGATTGCTATTATATTTTTAACATTAGACACTGTATTTAAATTGTTGGATTCTTTTCTGTGATTTATTTTATCAACAGAAAATTTTACTTCGATATCTAACTCTCTAAAAAAATGAATTAAATGAGTACAAATTTTAGATTTAACTTTTTCTTTAAATTGTAGTGTAGGATTATTTACAATTATGTCTAAAGATAGTTTATTACTCTCGAGACTGATGTATTTGATTGATTCCGCAATATTTTTTTCTTGACTGTCCTCAAGCTTAACCTGGTTCAATAAATCAATTATATTTTTTTTACTTAATTCCATAACGTTCATACAAAAATATGATATTAATTGACTACAAAAAAGAAAATCTAATGTGACTAATTGGAAGATTTTCTTTTAAAAACATTTTTTCATAATAAGTTTTAATTTTTAATCTATTATCAATTTTTGACAAACTGTAAATATCAGCAGAACTAAAATGAACATGACAATCATAAGCCTCCAATAATCCTAAAGTGTATCCATGTAAAAACAAGCTATCTGTTTTCAAATTAACACACCCTCCATGACTGAGAATTGATTTGTACATTTTTAAAAAATTATTTGATGTGAGCCTTTTATTTCTTCTGTTATATTTAATTTGAGGGTCCGGAAATGTAATCCATATTTCTTTTATTTCATTTTCTAAAAACATGTTAGATAATAAATCAATTTGTGCTCTCACAAACAAAACATTGGTCCTATTTTCTTCTAATGCGATCTTGGCACCCGAATAAATTCTAGATCCTTTAATGTCAATTCCAATAAAGTTTAAGTGAGGATACATTTTTGAGAGTTGAATACAATACTCCCCTTTCCCACAACCCAATTCCAAAACAATCGGATTAGAATTCTTAAATTTTTTACTCCATTTACCTTTCCATTTAAATTCATTATTTAAAAGTTCATCTCTGTTGGGTTGAATAACATTATTCATAAATTTTAACTCGTCAAATTTTTTAAGCTTTGTTCTTGCCATTTTGTCGAACTATTTTATATTTTTCTTAACATGAAACTTTAATTTTCAAATCTTATTTTTTTTAAAATTATTAATTTTAAAAAGTTTTATAAAATTATGGATATAAATAACTATTCAAATAAAATATTTAATATCAAATCTGAAACGGAATTTAATGAATGTGCAATTGATGTATTTAAATTTCAATACAAATTTTGTGAGCTCTATCATAAATTTGTCGATGGCATAGGTGTCAATCCAGACAATGTTAAAGATTATTTCTCAGTTCCCTTCCTCCCAATTGATTTCTTCAAAACAAATAAAATTATTTCCTCTTTAGACAACCATGAAATTGTTTTTGAGAGTAGTGGAAGCACTAGCGATGTAAAATCAAAGCATTATGTAACAGACGCAAGACTATACACTAAGTCATTAACCGAGACATTTAATTTATTTTTTAAAAACTTTAATAATAACAAGCTTTTTTGCTTAGTTCCAAGCTTAGTTGAAAAGCCCTCCTCGTCTCTTGCATTCATGTGTAATAAGTTGATTGAAATAAATAAAAATGTAGAAAGTGGTTTTTACCTAAACAACACTGAGAAACTGAAACAAAACATATTAGATTGTGAAAGAAAAAAGCAAAAATATATATTATTTGGACTAAGCTTTGAAATTTTAAACTTTTCAAAAAAATACCGAATTAATATCAAGAACGGAGTAGTTATTGAAACTGGGGGCACTAAAAAAAATCAAGTACGCATGATTAGAGAGGAACTACACTCGTTAATTAAAAAAAACTTTCAGTTAAAAGATGTCGTTTCAGAGTATGGAATGGCTGAGCTACTGTCTCAGTCATATTGTTTTGACGGTGAATTATTTTGCTCCCCTCCGTGGAAAAAAATACTAATTAGAGATAAGAGAAATCCTTTAAATATAAAAAGAGGCCCTTCACGAGGCTGTATCAATATTATTGACTTATCAAACATAAACAGCTGTAGTTTTATTGCAACAAACGACTTGGGCTATAAAAAAGATGATAAATTTTGTGTAACAGGTAGAGTCTTGAACACCTCTCAAAGAGGGTGTAATTTACTTACTCAGTAAAATCTTTTTTTCACAAGTTCCATCATTTCTTATCTCAAAAAATAAACTATTTAAGCTTATTTTGTTTTTAATAACTCTCCCAAAAATGTCAGTTGTTAAAATAGATTTAGGTTCGTAGTCTCGCTCTGTTATATTAAAAAACTCTTCACAATCCATTGAGACGCCAAGAGGCAAATTACATTCTTCCATAAATTCACCAGCAACTGTAAACTCGGTTATTTGACCAAAAGCATTACTTCCAAAAACATTCGTAAAAGGGGGATTATTATTCATTTCATACGACATCTCATAAACAACGCCATCTCTAAGCAATAGAAATATAAACGTATCACCACTATTAAATCCATTGTAATTAGAACTCAAAGAGCTGTTTGACCATGCAGAAATTGCCATATTATCTCCTTCAAATACACTTGAACCACCACATTTAATTACATTGTCAATGCCAATATAAAAAACTCCAATAGTGTCCCCGACCAATAGGTTTTCTATCTCTGTAATTGCTATAGACATATTTGATTCGGTTATTAAATAGCTGAAGTCAAAGAAATTAGCTGCAAGATCACAAGTATAACATCCGTTGTAAAATACAGTTCCATAATCACAACTCCCATCATCAATTGTAGCAGATGGATTGTAATTATTTGCTAGAAAATCAGTACATCCGTAGATGTCAATTAAAGTATCGTCAAAATTATGAAAGCCTAAATTGCTCCAATCATCTATCTCTAAAACTATCCACTCAGAATCATCAATGTTAGTACCGGCTGAAAGTGACCAGTTTCCTGCATTATGCTCAGAGACTGTACTTTTTCTAACAATTGTGTGATTTTTAGTTGCTTCAGAAACACCAGCGATGTCCCAACCGACTCCCTCTTGCCAAGTTGTATCGTCACCAATTATATCTAGGGCATTTTCCGCATCAAAAAAATCACCTGCTAAACCTGACATCATTAAAGCATAGACATCGTCCCCATTACCACAACAGTACTGAAATGTAAAATCTGCTTCGTTCAATATTAATTGGTCCGCCTGAGTAGATGCAACAACATAAACTTCACCTGGTTCAATGCTCGCTCCATCAGGAAACTCATTTATAAAAAAGTTATTACCGTTAAGACAGCCGTTGGTACAACTTGTTAAAACAAATTGAGACAAAAGAACTGTCTCATTAGAATAATTGAAAATTTCAAGGTACTTGTTATAGGATGAGCCTTCGGAATATTCAGAAAATAAAATTTGTGAGAAACCCTTTGATGTTATTAATAAGGCAGCAACTAAATATAAATAAAATTGTTTCATAATGTTGGTTAATTAATTTCAGTATTATTTTACAAAAACTGTTATGGTTTTACTGAATTGTTCGCCATAGGACATGTGTAATCCATTAGCAAATTGAAGAGATAAAGTATGTTCACCTTTCGACAAGTTAACCTGAGCAACTGAGTCTCCTTTTCCATAATGTAAATGTGTTTCGTCCATAGGAATGATTTCACCATAATTAATGAAGCCTCCATCGACTATAATATGATGATGTCCAGTTCCAACCTCGAGAGCTCCAGCAGGCTTAATTTTCATACTAGTAACACCCATTTCAACAACAACTGGGCTAACGACAGTGTCACCATCGTTTAAATTTTTAAAAAATACTTTAGATGATGTGAAGGATTGCTCAGACACAACTGGGCTTTCGCTCTTTTGTTTACAGCATACTATTAACAAAAGTGCTGTGGTAATAATAATTTTTTTCATAGTTTTTTTTGTAAAATTATTAAAATTGAATCATTAAACTATTATTTAACTGTGGTTTTTGTTAGAATTTTTACATGATAATGAAAATGAAAACTCAGTACCTTTTTTTATAGTACTTTTGACAAATATATTCTCTTTATGAGCCTCAATTATATGCTTAACAATCGCAAGTCCTAGTCCTGTTCCGCCCTGATCACGTGATCTACTTTTGTCAACCCTGTAAAACCTTTCAAATAGTCTGTCAATATTTTTTTCTGCAATACCAATTCCATTATCTTTTACATACACAGTACATTTTTCTTTTGTTTGATGACAACTAATTTTAGTTACTCCGCCTCTTTTGCCATACTTTATAGAGTTCGATATGAGATTTGATAAAACTTGAGAAATTTTTCCTTTGTCAGCACATACAAAAAAATTGGTGGTATTTGAATCATGTATAAGTTTTATTTTCTTTTCTTTGGCTTTGATTTCAAATTGCTCAATAATTTCACTAATTAGATTTTTTAATTTCCAATTAGTAAACTCTAGTCCCAGCTCTTCTGTTTCTAACTGATTAATTGATTCGAGATCTTTGATAATATATATTAATCTGTCTACGCTCTTGCTTGTTCTTTTAAGGTATTTTTTATTAACTTTTTTGTCATAAAGTGCACCGCTCAAAAGAGTTTCCACATAGCCCTGTATGTTAAAAATCGGAGTTTTTAGTTCGTGAGAAACATTCCCCAGGAACTCTCTTCTATACTTTTCATTAGATTGTGATTTCCTTACAAAATAATCTGCGTTTGGATTAATTGATTTTTTAAATAAAAAGTAGAATGCTATTATTGAAACTATATTTACGGATATTATTATGGAAATAATCAAGATAATCGGTAATGACTCACTGTAAAAAAACCCATCAAATATTAGAGCTAATATTATACTGATTACAGAACTTAATACAAAAGCACTCGTAGCTATTATGAAGTTATTTTTTTTCATTTCAATATCAAAACTACATGATTTTTTAAAGAATATTACATAAATGAGAAATTATGAGTATCTGATATTAACAGCTGTTTGAGTAATTAATTTATTTTTGCTTCATCCTATACGTAACAATAATAATAAATTTTGTATCTTGTATTTGCACTACGTAAAATGATTCCCAACCTTAATTTTAGAAATTAAACCATTGTCTATGAAAAAAATTTACAATTGCATTAAAATACTAACCACAATTCTAAGTGTATTTTTTGTACAAAGCCAAGACTTAAATTGGGTGCCTGCATCAACTACTGGCACTGGAAGTGCATCAATTGCCTTTATGTCAAATTCAATTTTATTTGATGGGGAAATCTTACTTGATCCCAATGCTACCTTGGGTGTTTTTTACATTGATGAAAACGAAGAATATGTGTGTGGCGGCTGTTTAGATTTAGACAACAACGGCATATGTGATAATCTGGCAACTGAACAGAGCGGCGGCAGCCCTAGCTACTTGAATGGTGGCGCTTTTTCTGTGCCAGCATGGGGGGCTGATCCTGGTGAAGATAATGGTTTTGAAAGTAATGAAATTATTAATTTTTTCATTAACATTGATGGGGTTGATTACCTAGCTAATAACATTCTGTTTAGTTCTGGTAATGACAGTTTTGTAGCTAACGGACTTGTTGTTATTTCACAAATTGAATTCTCGTCTCAAGAACTTGAGACTTGTAGTTGCGTAGACCCTACGATTGTAACGGAAATTTCAAATGGCAACTGTATAATTCAAGCACCCAATTACTGCGGATCTGACCTCAACTCATCAAATTTTTGCAATATTTCTGGCTTTGTTAATGTTATAATAGGTACGCCCCCAATACTATACCAAAATGAGGCTGCAAATGGTTTCCCAAATGAGGTTTGTGGACTTAACCCCGGATGCACTAATCCTGATGCTCAAAATTATGATCCAACAGCAACTAGTGACGATGGCTCATGTATTATTTCAGGATGCACCAATGCAAATGCAATAAATTATGATTCAAGCGCAACCAGTGACGATGGCTCATGTGTTATTCTAGGTTGTACATGCTCCAACGCTATAAATTATGATTCAACAGCAACAAATGATGATAGTTCATGTGTAATTAGTGTTGGGTGTAGCGATTCAAGCGCAATAAATTTTTCTGGAGATAGTTGCCCTGATGGAACATTCTTAGAAGAAAATTGCGAGTACTCTGACAACTGTAATGATGACGATGATGCTATGGGTCAGCTTACATGTCAACAGGCGATATCTTTTTTTGGCTGTGAAGGGACTTGGAATGACAATTTAATTTCAAACGCGTGTGCTGAAAGTTGTGATACATGTGCAGCTTCATGTGAAGACAACGACGACGCAATGGGTCAGCTTACATGTCAACAAGCAATAACTTTTTTTGGCTGTGAAGGAACTTGGAATGACAATTTAATTTCAGACGCATGTCCTGAGAGCTGTAACGCTTGCGACACTAGTTGTGAAGTCGAAAATATTCAGTGGGAATATGATGTAACTGACGGAAATATGACCATTCAAATTGGTGCAGAAGTTATTTCACTAAATGGTGAATCCCTACCAAACGGATCATTAATTGGTGCGTTTTATACTAACGACAATAATCAGCTTTCATGCGCAGGATATCTTCCTTATGAGGGGGAGCAACTTGCATTACCTATTTGGGGCTCCGAGTCGGGTCTAGATAATGGTTTTGCCATTGGTGAAAGCATCACATGGCTGGTTAAAGTCGGTAATCAGACTTTTTCTACGAACAATTTTGATATGAACTCATCCCCACCATTTACAGACACATACACCCCAAATGGTTTTGGACAAATACTATCTGCTGAATTTACTTGCGAGGTGTCTGGGACACTTGGATGTACCGATCAAGATGCATATAACTTCAATAGTGACGCCACGATAGACGATGGCTCGTGCTATAACCTAGACTGGACAGTTGTTCCAACTGACTGCAACATGACAATACTAATCAATGACCCAGAAGTTGTTAGCCTTGATATTTCACTTAACGATAGTGAAATTCCTCCAGGGGTTACAATCGGAGTTTTTTATGAAAATCAAGACGGTCAATTGGTATGTGGAGGTTCTGTAGAGTGGACGGGAACATCAACAGCAATCCCTGCATTTGGCTCTGAATCAGGACTTGATAATGGTTTTCAAGTTGGCGAAGTTTTTGAAAACTGGGCTTTACTAATTGGAGACCAAACTATTCCAATGGACGCCAATGGAGCTACAATGAATTCATCTGGCTTTAGTCCATCTTATGTTTGCAACGGTTTTGGCAATCTACTTTCAGTGAATTTTGAGGGAGACTTTGTTTTGACTTATGGATGTACCGACGAAACAGCATGTAATTTTGATAATTCAGCTATAATTGATGATGGGAATTGCTCTTACGGACAAACGTACTATTCAGATAGCGATGGTGACGGCCTAGGGAATCCATCAATTAGTACTGTTTCTTGTAATGAAATTTTGGATTTTGTAACTAATGATGATGATCCATGTCCAGATAACACTGAAAATCCAAATAACTCTCTGTTTTGGTATTTCGACTATGATGGAGATGGCTTAGGTGATGAATCATTCATTCCTAGTGTTGCTGGTTGTAATTCACCGGGCCCAGAATGGGTCGATAATAACAATGACTTCTGTCCTGTAAGCTCTGTAAATGACTCAAATGGGAATGGAATATGTGATGAAGAGGAAGTATTAGGTTGCACCGACTCAAATGCAATAAATTTCGATCCAAGTGCAAATATTGATGATGAATCATGTGTTGCGGTGGTTGATGGATGTACTGATGAA
>PKDT01000042.1 GCA_002863085.1 Flavobacteriales bacterium | reverse complement strand
CCGGAGATAAATCCAATTAGTGAACCTAGCGCAACCTTTATGGATTGTGATTTATTTTTATTTTCTAAAATTGCTCCAGCAAAAGCCCCAAAAAAAGGTCCTAAAATTAATCCTAGTGGAGCAAATAACAGTCCTAAGATTGTTCCTAGAACTAATCCTAAAACAGACATTCTGCCACCACCTAACTTTTTTACTCCAAAATATTGAAAAATGTAATCCAGTAAAATAACTAAAATTGTTGCAAGAGATATTATTAAAAATTCACTTCGAGAAATATCTACCAATGAAAAAACATAAGAAAAAATAATACCCAAATATGAAAAGATTGGACCAGGTATAATAGGAATTACTGATCCAATTAAACCAAAAATTAAAAAAAGTATTGAAATTAATAATATAACTGATTCAAACATTACTTAAATATACTAACATTGAAATGTTTAATATAATTTTCTTTTTGTTAAATTTGATATTTGATAATTAGCATGAAACAAAGTATACACAATATTTCTCCGATTGACGGAAGGTATCACAACAAAACCAATAACTTAAAAAAATATTTCTCTGAAGCTGCTCTCATAAAATATAGAGTTCTTGTAGAAATAAAATATTTCATAAAGCTCGTTAATTCTGGAATAATAACTCCCGGAGAAATTTCCAAAAAAAAAATTTCTGAAATTTTAAAAATCGCAACAGAAATTAAAGAGAATGATTTTCTTGAAATTAAAAAAATTGAAAAGAAAACAAATCACGATGTCAAAGCAATAGAGTATTTCATTAAAAATAAGTTTGATAAACTTGGTCTACAAAAATATAAAGAATTCGTACACTTTGGACTTACTTCGCAAGACATTAACAATACGTCATTTCCGCTAATGTTAAAAGATGCACTCAACTTTGAGTACTATCCTGAAATTAAAAAAATTCAAAAAAAACTAGATATCTTAATTAAAAAATGGATCAAAATTCCAATGTTAGCAAAAACTCATGGTCAACCTGCAACACCAACAACGTTAGGCAAAGAACTTAAAGTTTTTAAGATCAGAGTCAAAGAACAGTTAAATGTTTTAAAAAAAATTCCTCACTGTGGAAAATTCGGGGGGGCAACGGGAAACATGAATGCTCACTTTGTTGCATTTCCTAACACTAACTGGCATGAATTTGCAAAAGAATTTTTAAATGAGATTGGATTGAATCGATCATACCCCACAACTCAAATAGAGCACTACGATAATCTGGCAGCACAAATGGATTGCCTCAAGAGAATAAATACGATTTTAATCGATCTTGCCAGAGACATGTGGATGTATATATCAATGAATTATTTTAATCAAAAAATAAATCCGGATGAAATTGGTTCCTCTGCAATGCCACACAAAGTTAACCCGATTGACTTTGAAAATGCAGAAGGAAATCTTGGTTTAGCAAACTCCATTTTTTCTCATCTTGCCAATAAACTTCCAATTTCGAGGTTACAACGTGATTTATCAGATTCAACTGTGGTGAGAAATTTAGGTGTACCAATTTCACATACTATAATTTCTATTAGTTCTTTACTTAGTGGATTGGATAAAATAACTGTCAATAAAAATGTAATATTTAATGATTTAAATTTTGATTGGGCCATACTAGCTGAAGCAATACAAACCGTTCTCAGAAGAGAAGGCTTAGAAAATCCATATGAGAAACTCAAGCAGCTTACAAGAAATAATACACAAATTAAAAAAAATGATTTATTAGAGTTCATTGAAAATTTAAATATCTCAAACAAATTAAAATCAGAACTCAAACAAATTACCCCATTTAACTATATTGGAAAGACTTAATTAATTTTATTGAACACGTCTGCTACTTTTTGACCAATAGATAAACACGCCGTTGCTGCAGGTGATGGGGCATTAATTACATGAACATTTTTTCCATTATTAACAATTTTAAAGTCTTCTATAACATTTCCATCCTTTCCCAAAGCCATAGCCCTAACACCAGATCGCCCGACTTTAATATCTGTCATTTTAAGTGAGGGTACTAATTTTTTCAAATGATATAAAAATAATCTTTTTGAGTTTGCTTTTGCTATTTCATTTAGTCCAAATTTCCAATGCTTTAAGAATAATTTCCATGTTCCCAAATAGTTCAATGAATCAATTGTGTCTATTAAGTCAAAAGAAAATCTCTTGTATCCCTCTCTCTTAAAAATAAAAACTGCATTAGGTCCACATTCAACTTCTCCGTCTGTCATTCTTGTAAAATGAACACCTAAAAAAGGAAAGTCTGGATTAGGAACTGGGTAAATTAGGTTTTTTACTTTATGTTTGGCTTCATCTTCAAGCGTGTAGTAATCTCCTCTAAAACCAACGATTTTAAAATCTAAATTTAATCCGTCAGATTTGGCAATTCTATCAGAGAATAAACCAGCACATGAAACTAACCTATCACATTTGAAATTACCGTTGTTGGTATATACAGTTTGATTTTCTGAATCTTTAGATATTTTTAGAATTTTAGTATTGAGCTTTACGCAACTATTTGAATTAATTTCAAAAATTAAATCTTTTATTTTTTGAGCAACAGATCTAAAATCGATAATCCCTGTTTGCGGAACCCATATTGCCGCTTTTCCCTTAACAAACGGCTCAATTTTCTTAATTTCTTCACTATTTAGTATTCTGAGATTTTCTAATCCATTTTGAGTCCCCCTTTTTACTAAATTTGGTAATAACGCCACTTCACTAGGATTGGTAGCTACAACTAATTTTCCACAAACATCGTGGTTAACTCCGTGCTTCCTAGCAAATTCGACCATCTCAAGTCTTCCCTCAACACAATTTTTTGCTCTGTATGAACCAGGCTTGTAATATAAACCAGAATGCAAGACACCAGAATTTCTTCCACTTTGATGAAAAGCTAAATCCTTTTCCTTTTCAATAATAAGAATTCTCATTTTTGGATTACTCATTTGTATTTTATATGCGCTTGAAAGCCCAACTAATCCGCCACCAACAACAATCAAATCAAATTTATTTTTCATAGTTTATTCGTTTAGCAAAGGTTTAAAGATTAAAATACCAATAATAAAAAAAATAATTATTATAATTAATCCTGCCTGTTGGGTACCAAAAGCACTTGTTAATAATCCAAAGAAAAGTGGACCTATAAAGGCAGTAGCTTTACCTGAAAAAGCATAAAAACCAAAAAATTCATTTTTTTTATCCTCAGGAGTTAATCTGGCCATCAGAGAACGGCTACCGGCTTGATTTGGACCTTGCATCAGTCCTATAAATACACCAGCTATCCAGAAAAGAGTTTTAGGAGTAACTAGATTGTCAAAGTTAGTTAAGAAAGGAGCAAGAAAGGCTAAAACCGAAGATATTAAGAGTGTCCATAATGTCAAAATCAACATTTTTTTTACTCCAATTTTGTCTTCAATATTGCCAAATAAGAATGAACCAAAGCAAGCAGATATATTAAGTACAACTCCCAAAATTAGTATTTCATTAAAACTAAATTTTAATGAACCAGCTGCATATATACCACCAAAGGCAAAAATTGTAATTAAAGCATCATTGTAAAAAACCCTTGCTATTAAAAATCTAACAATCTTTTTATGTTCTTTAACATTTTTTAATGATGTTATGATTGAGTTGAATGATTGCTTAAAATATGAATGTACGGCTCGATTTGGTTTAGTGTCTTTTAAAAAAAGAAATGTTGGAATACTAAAAATCAAAAACCAAAACGCGACGAACAGATTTATTGCTCTGATGTGAGTAATTTTATTGAGATCTAAAAAAATAAATGACACCGCAAGAGAAATTAGTCCCCCAACAAAGCCTAGACCCCAGGCATAACCTGAAATCTTTCCCATATTTTTTTTATTTGACAGCTCCGAAAGGTAAGAATTACAAAAAACCGTTCCGAACTCGAATCCAATATTGGCAAATATAAATACTATTAGAGCCACAATGGCAACATCTAGTTCAAGAGAAAAAAAATTGTATGTCTGATTAGGTTCAAAGAAATAAAGAATAATTGTAGCTAAAACACATAGATAAGTTGAAACCATTAAAAAAACTTTTCTATACCCCCCAGAGTCAGCAATAGCACCCAAAAATGGAGAAGTAATTGCAACAAAAATTGCTGTGATTGATATCCCTAAAGACCATAGAGATGTTCCGACTTGATTATTTTCAGCGAGACTTTCTGTGAAAAAAGCACTAAAAATGAATGTCACAATTAAAGTTGTAAATGGTTGATTTGCAAAGTCGTACAGAGACCATGAAATAACTTCTTTGTTATTGAGTATTTTCTTGAGCATGTGATTCTAATTTTAAACTGTCATAAGAAGTAAAGTTATTTGCAACCATAATTTTTTTTAGATCATTTGTATATTTGTGCCTCCTTATTGAATATTTTTCTAAATACATAACTAGCTCCGTTGGTTTTTTCTTTAAAAACCTGTTTTCAATAAAATCTTGATATGCATGTGATTTAACAAAGTTACGTAAGTAATCGTAAATTGATTCTGAAATATTATCATACTTTTTAACAAAAACAGGCTCCTCTGAGTTGAGGGCTCTCATTTTTTTATCAGCAAAATTGTAAGAATGAATTCCAAATAAATTATTTCCCTCAGTAAAAAACCTGGATGTACCCCAGCCCGATTCAATAGCAGCTTGAGCAAGAATAATTGAGGTTGGTTGATCTGTAAGACACATTAATAATGAATTTATTTCATTACAACCACAATAATCAGTGATAAGTTTAGACTTTGTATTTGATGGGAGACCGTTTTTATTTTCAAATACATATTCCCTCATAAATTTTATTCTTTCTTTTTCAATTAAAATAGAGGGCAAAATCAAATTAATAAATGCCTCTTTTTTTTTTCTTATGTCTAAATTCGACAAATCAGGCACAGATGTATACTTATATCTCGGTATTGAGTCAAAAGAAAACTTTTTAATATCTTCAACTGTCCTTGCTTGAATGAACTTGACGTTTTCTTGGTCAAGAATTTGGGAATTTTGCATTAAAAAAACCCAAAATAATATTATCAGATACATCTTTTAAAAATAAGAAATAAATATCATTTTTTTAAAAAAAATTATTCAAGTATTGGTATATTTAAGTTAAGTTGAATATGAACATAAATTAGTTATGAATCCATTTGAAGAGTATCTTGAGGAAATTGAAAGTAGAAGTGACCTTGGACTAAAAGCCAAACCAATTGAAGATGACAAATTAATTAATTCAATTATAGAGATTATCCTTGATGATGAAAATGAAAATAGGTCTTTGGCTATTAACTTTTTAATTTACAATACAGTACCTGGAACAACTAATGCTGCAAAAGCCAAATCTGATTTTTTATCTAAAATTATTATTCAAGAAATTAAAATAACTGAAATTTCAATAAGTCAGGCTTTTGAACAACTTTCAAGTATGAAAGGTGGACCATCTGTGAAAGTTCTAATAGATTTCGCACTTGGAGAGGACAAAAATTTAGCAAAAATTGCTTCAACTCACTTAAAAAAACAAGTTTTCTTATACGAAAATGATATAAAAAGGTTAGAAAAAGCATACCATAATGGCTGTAAAGTTTCTGAGGAAATTTTAAAAAGTTACTCCAAGGCTGAATTTTTTACTAACCTTCCTGAGGTAAGTGAAAAAATTGAAATTGTAACATACGTAGCTGGAATTGGAGATATTTCCACTGACTTACTTTCTCCTGGTAATCAAGCCCACTCCAGGTCTGATAGAGAGCTTCATGGCAAGTGCTTCATTTCAACCAAAGCACAAAACGATATTCAAATTTTAAAAGAAAAACACCCTGATAAGTCAATTATGCTTGTAGCTGAAAAAGGCACTATGGGCGTTGGTTCTTCGAGAATGTCAGGTGTAAACAACGTTGCACTTTGGACGGGAAAACAAGCCAACCCATATGTACCATTTATTAATATATTTCCTATTGTTGCAGGGACCAATGGAATTTCTCCAATTTTTTTAACTACGGTAAGCGTAACAGGGGGTATTGGAATTAATTTAAAAAACTGGGTTCCTAAAAAGAATGAAAAGAACCAAATGATTCTTGATAAAAATGGTGAACCCGTTTTACAACAAATGTTCAGTGTTGACACTGGAACAATTTTAACGATTGATACAAAAAGAAAAAAATTATTAAAAAATGACGAAGTATTAGTAGATATTTCTGATGCTTTAACTCCTCAAAAATTAGAATTTATCAGAGCTGGAGGTTCATACTCAGTAGTTTTTGGAAAAAAAATACAATCAGAAGCAGCTAAAATTTTAAACATTAAACCTTCATCAATATTTGCTGAATCAAAAAAAATTAAATTAAGAAATACTGGTCTAACTGCTGTTGAAAAAATATTTAACAAAAATTTAGTTGAAAAAAATAGTGAATTACTGTTTGCTGGGTCTGATGTTAGAGTTAATGTAGATATTGTTGGTTCACAGGACACTACTGGCTTAATGACCTGTCAAGAGCTAGAGTCAATGGCTGCAACAGTTATTTCGCCTAAAATAACAGGTGCATATCAATCCGGATGCCACACTGCATCAGTTTGGGACACAAAAGCACAAAAAAATATACCTAAACTGATGAAATTTATGAACAGATTTGGGCTCATAACAGCAAGAGACCCAGAAAACAAATACCCACCACTAACTGACGTTATACATAAAGTCTTAAACGACTTGGTTGTTGATGATTGGTCTATAATCATCGGAGGTGATTCACATACAAGAATGTCAAAAGGTGTAGCTTTTGGTGCTGATTCAGGTACAGTCGCATTAGCACTTGCAACTGGTGAAATTTCAATGGCTATTCCAGAAAGTGTAAAGGTAACATTTGAAGGCAATATGCATGATCACATGGACTTCAGAGACATTGTTCATGCTACTCAATCCCAAATGCTCAAAAAATTTAATAATGAAAATATTTTTCAAGGAAAAATTATTGAGGTTCACATTGGCACTCTCCCTTCAGATCAAGCGTTTACATTTACCGACTGGACAGCTGAAATGAAGGCAAAGGCTTCAATATGTATTTCAGAAGACTCGACTCTTGTAGAGTCCTTAGAGATTGCAAAAAAAAGAATTCAAACAATGATTGAAATAGGTATGGATAACAAGCATAAAGTATTACAAAAACTTGTTGACATTGTCAATCATAGAATTGGTGAAATAATTTCTGGGAAAAAGCCAGCGTTGAGTCCTGATAAAAATGCAAACTATTATGCTGAATTAATTGTCAATTTAAATGAAATCAATGAACCAATGATTGCAGATCCCGATGTAAATAACATTGATATTTCCAAAAGATATACTCATGACACAATAAGACAATTGTCCTATTACAAGGGGGAAAAAGAAGTTGATCTTGGATTTGTTGGCTCATGTATGGTTCATAAGGGTGACTTGAAAATATTATCCAAAATGTTAAAAAATCTGGAAATTAATAATAAAAAGGTGGAATTTAATGCCCCTCTAATTGTTGCAGCACCAACATACAATATAATCAATGAACTAAAACAAGAAGGTGATTGGTCAATCTTACAAAAATATTCCGGTTTTGAATTCAATGATGACAACCCAAAATCTGAAGCTAGAACAGAATATAAAAACATGATGTATCTTGAAAGACCTGGATGTAACCTATGCATGGGTAACCAGGAGAAGGCTGCTAAAGGTGACACTGTTATGGCAACATCAACGAGACTATTTCAAGGTCGTGTCGTAGAGGACTCTGAAAGAAAAAAGGGCGAATCTTTACTTGCATCAACACCAGTTGTAGTTCTTTCAGCTATATTAGGCAGAATCCCAAGCTACGAAGAATATAAGAGGTCAGTGAAAGGAATAAAGCTTACCAAATTTGCCCCACCCAAAAATAAACTGTGCTCGTAAATAACTTTCTACTCTGAAACAACTTCAAAATTGAGCTCAACTATTAAATCTCTGTGTAATCTTACTTTCGCAGAAAAGGAGCCTGTTGTTTTAATGATATTAGTGTTATTTATTGAAATAAACTTTTTATCAATGTTAATATCATTTTGGGCTAGTGATTTTTCGATAGTAGCTGAATTGACCGATCCAAATAATTTGTTATCATCACCTACTTTAGATTTAATCAAAAGTTTAAGATTTTCAATTTGATTTTTCACTTTCTCAAGACCTTTGATTAGAAGTTGATTTTTTTGTTCTTTTTGTCTGAGATTTTCTTCAAGAATTTTCTTTTCAGACTGGCTAGCATAAACAGCTAATTTTTTTGGTATTAGAAAATTTCTAGCATATCCAGCTTTGACATTTACAATGTCATCGATGAAACCTAGGTGATCAACATCTTTTTTTAAAATTACCTCCATAATAAATTACTTTAATAAATCCGAAACATAAGGTAATAAGGCGACTTGTCTTGCTCTTTTTACAGCTTGAGCAACTTTTCTTTGAAATTTAAGCGAATTACCAGTTATTCTTCTGGGTAATAATTTGCCTTGTTCATTTAAGAATCTCATCAAAAAGTCAGGATCCTTGTAGTCAACATATTTAATTTTATACTTCTTGAATCTGCAATATTTTGCTTTGCTAACCACCTCAACTTTAGGAGGTGTTAGAAAACGCAACTCACTAGATGATTTTTTTTCTAATTCAATCATATTTAATTACTTTTAGATGTTAATTTCTCTCTTCTTTTTTCCGAGTAATCAACCGCATGTTTATCCTGTTTGACAGTCATGAATCTCATAATTCTCTCATCTCTTTTGAGATCTAATTCTATTTTAGATATCGTTTCAGGGGAGGTCTTATATTCAAATAAAACATAGAAACCTGTCTTTCTGTTTTGAATTGAATATTTCATCTTTTTTAATCCCCATAATTCTTCCGATACAAATTCGGCTTTGAGTGAAGTTAATATGCTCTTAAATGTATTCATAGATTCTTTAACCTGTTCTTCCGATAAGACAGGGTTGAGAATTAGCATTGTTTCATAGTTATTCATGATCAAAAATAAATTATTTATACTTCGGCCTTTAACCAAAGGTTTGCAAATTTAATCAATACAATTAAATAAACAAAGTTAATTGACTAAATGATATCAATAACTCAAATTTAAATTTAAATTTTAGAAAAAAAATTTAATTATTAGATATCAATTCGTTAGATTTATAAAATGAGTTACTTAGTATCTGCAAGAAAGTATAGGCCAACAAAATTTGATAATGTAGTTGGGCAAAAGCATGTCACAACTACTCTAAAAAACGCCATCAAAAATAATAAAATTGGCCATGCCTATTTATTTTGTGGGCCACGTGGAGTAGGGAAAACAACATGTGCAAGAATTTTTGCCAGTACTGTGAATGAAAATTCAAACTCTCAATACAATATTTTTGAATTAGATGCAGCATCAAATAATGGTGTTGAACATATTAGAAATCTTATTGAACAAATTAAGGTGCCACCACAGGTTGGCAGATACAAAGTATACATAATTGACGAAGTCCATATGTTATCTGATGCGGCGTTCAACGCTTTTTTAAAAACTCTTGAAGAACCCCCAAAACACAGCATATTCATATTGGCTACAACTGAAAAGAATAAATTAATACCTACAATTTTATCTAGGTGTCAAATTTTTGATTTTAAAAAAATTTCTAACGAGGACATATCAGAATATCTTAAACTTATTGCAAATCACAAAGAAATTAATGTATGTAATAAAACATTAGAAATAATTGCAAACAAAGCTGATGGCTCGCTTAGAGATGCTTTATCAATCTTTGATAAAATTTCATCACATTTTGAAGAAAATTGGAATTACAATGATGCACTTAGGCTCATGTCAACACTTGATTCATCATTTTCAAGTGAATTGACCAGATCTATTTTAGATAATGATATTTCGAACTGCATCTTACAAATTGATAGAGTTATATCTGAGGGCTATAATCCTAAAGAAATCCTAAAAAACACAACCTCACACTTTAGAAACTTAATTTTAGCAAAAGATGCCAGTACATTTGGATTAATAAACGAAAGAACAGATTTAAAAAATATAATTAAAGAACAATCTGACTCCATCAGCAAAAATAAAATAATTGATAGTTTGGTGTGTTTGGATAAATGCTCACAACAGCTTCGCAATTCAATAAATAAAAGATTTGATGTTGAACTTTGTGTTTTGAAATTATGTGCCATGAACTCTGATGAAAAAAAAAAAATAATTGAAAAATCCAACACCAAAGAGCTAAACCCAAATAATCAAAAAAAAACTGACATACTAAAAGAACAGGAATTCGACAATAATCCAATTGCAACTAAGGATAAAAAGGATGAAAAAAATCTTCAAGCAGAGCTAACTGAAAATAAAATAATTAAAACAGATAAATCAATTGAAAATTTTCAACCTTCAGTCGAATCTGAAATAATTAGCATTTCTGAAGAATTAAATCAAAACACTAAGTTGGTTGAAAAAATTGAAACAAATAAAAAATCAGACGATTGGACTGAACAAGAATTATTAGATCAATGGAAGTCATTTATTAAAACACTAATGAGCCAAAAAAAAACAAGTGCATATAATGTTTTTCAAAGAACTACTCCCAAGAAAAATAATAATGTTGTAGAAATTGAATTTTACAGCCTAAGCGAAAAGTTCGAATTCGAAGAACTAAAAAGCAACCTACTTGAATATCTCAGGCTTAGATTGAGTAACTCTGAACTTGAAATTTCATTAATTGCAAAAATTCAAGAGGGGAATGATGTTGCTATCACTAAAAAAGATAAATACGAATTGCTTTTAACGAAAAATAAAAAATTATCCAAATTAATTGATAAGCTAGAACTAAACTCCATTTAAATATGAAAAAAATAATAGTAAAAAATCCCGTAGTAGAACTTGATGGTGATGAAATGACCAGAATTATTTGGGATTTTATAAAACAAAAATTAATCTTCCCTTACCTCGATTTAGAAATTAAGTATTTTGATTTAGGAATTGAAAGCAGGGATTTAAGCGATGACAAAATCACAATTGAGGCAGCAAATGCAATAAAAGAATTTGGTGTTGGAATAAAATGTGCAACCATTACCCCCGATGAAGACAGAGTTAAAGAGTTTAAATTAAAAAAAATGTGGCGCTCCCCCAACGGTACAATTAGGAATATTGTTGGTGGAACTGTTTTTCGAGAACCCATTATATGTACAAATGTTCCAAGGCTTGTTCCTAATTGGACTGAACCCATTTGTATTGGCAGACACGCATTTGGTGACCAATACAAAGCAACTGATGTTGTAATTGAAGGAAAGGGCAAATTAAAAATGACATTCGAACCAGAAAATGGTGAAAAAATATCTTGGGATGTTTATGAATACAAATCTGGTGGAGTTGCTTTAAGTATGTATAATACTGATGAATCAATTTACGGTTTTGCAAGATCATGCTTTAACAAAGCATTAGATAAAAAATGGCCATTATATTTATCTACAAAAAATACAATCTTAAAGGCTTATGATGGTAGATTTAAGGATATTTTTGAAGAGGTTTATAAAAATGAGTTTTTTGAAAAGTTTAAAAAAATTGGTATTACATATGAACACAGATTAATTGATGATATGGTTGCCTCTGCGCTGAAATGGAATGGTAAATTTGTTTGGGCATGTAAAAATTATGACGGAGACGTTCAATCTGACACTGTGGCACAGGGCTTTGGTTCTCTTGGACTAATGACTTCTGTTCTCCTTACACCAGATGGAAATATAATGGAAGCAGAAGCAGCTCACGGGACGGTCACTAGACATTACAGGCTCCATCAGGAAGGTAAACAAACCTCAACTAACCCAATTGCGTCCATTTTTGCATGGACAAGAGGCTTGGCATTTAGAGGTAAAAAAGATAATAATGAAGAACTAATTAAATTTTGTGAAATATTAGAAAAAGTATGTATTCGCACTGTAGAAAATGGAACAATGACAAAAGATTTAGCATTGTGTATTCACGGTCGCAAACTTAATGATAGTCATTATGTAAATACGCAAGATTTTTTAAATAAAATTGAAGAAAACTTAATTAATGAAATGAACAAATGAATGTTAATTACAAATATATTTTCATCATAATTTTGAATTTTTTTTGTTTTTGTTCTTCTCAAAACAACCGAGGATACATTGTAAATATTGGAGATAAGTCTCCCGAATTTAATCTCGAAGGTAAAAACTTCATTGAGTCTAATAAGGGTAAGGTGATAATGCTACAATTCACTGCGAGTTGGTGTAGTGTATGTATTAAAGAAATGCCACACATTGAAAAAGACATTTGGGAAGTCTACAAAAATAATGAAGACTTTGTCCTTGTTGCACTTGCAAAAGACACAAAAAAAAGACCACAAGGCTATTTAGAAATAAAACAAATGATAGATAGAACGAATGTTACATATCCTGTTTTCAGGGATTACGATTCAAAAATTTTTAATCTTTTTGCCGACGAAAAAGCTGGTGTCACAAGAAATGTAATTATTGATAAAAAAGGTAATATTAATTTTTTGACAAGATTATTTGATATTGATGAGTTTAATGAAATGAAAGTAAAAATAAGGGAATTACTTAAAGAATAATTATTAGATTTATAAAAAAAAAAATGAAACAGATTATAAAACTTAATGCATTGATTTTAATTGCATTATTAACAAGCTCTTGTAACGACGACGAAGAAGTACTACCAAACACAATTTTTGGTTGTACTGATGTTAATGCACTTAATTATAATTCCAATGCAACTAGCAATGATGGTTCATGCTGCTATATTCAAGGATGTACTGATGTCAACGCATCAAACTATGATTCCGATGCTTGCCTGGATGACGGGTCTTGCGCATACTCAAACCTTGGATGTACAAATGAGGAAGCAATAAATTACGATCCCAATGCAACTGAAGATGATGGGTCGTGTATCATCTTAGGGTGTATTGATGAATTTGCTACAAATTTTAATCCTAATGCAACAAACGATGATGGTTCCTGTGAGTATTCAACTGAATTTCTTTTTTACGGCAATTGGGACATTTTATCTCTTGAATATTCAACTGAAATAGATCTATCTGGAATTCCTACCGTTGGAACATTTCTAGGAACACAAGAGATTGACGGTGAAGCTAACAACGCTGGATCATGGACATTTTTGAATGACAACTCATTTGAAAACAATATTTCCTTTCAAACTGAGCCAATTAATGTCGCAACGTTTGAAGTCCCAGGTTTCCCAATTGACTTTAGTAGTTCTGGGACTTGGGAAATTCAGAACGATGACCTGTTAGTTATTGTGGATAATACAACTTCAACAATTTCCAACTATAATATTTTATCTATACAAAGTGATGTAGCTTTTCTAAGTGGAACGATACCTTTTTCACAGGAGATTATGGGATTTTCTTTTGAACTAGCTCTTGAAGTTGAAATGCAGTTAATAAAACAATAAGTTTCAGCCTCTTAAGCAGTTTTGTATCGTTTTAATAATATCATCGTAAGGTTCATTCCTTCCCAATTTTTTAATTAACCTGGAATATTCGGCTTTTATATTATTTTCATTTTTCATAACATTTCTGAGCTTTGAACAAATATTTGTAGGATTACAGTCGCTTTGAATAAGTTCAGGTACTAGCTCTTTGGATGCTAATATATTTACTATTGAAATAAAACTAACTTTAGCGAAGTATTTTGCAATGTAAAAAGAAATCCAACTTATTTTATAGCACACAACCTGTGGAACATTATAAAGCATAAGTTCTAATGATGCAGTTCCAGAACATACAATTGCAAACTTTGTGATTTTTAAAATTTCTTTATCAAACAATAAATCAACATCATGGTCACAAATGAGTTCCTTGTATTTAAGAACACTAATGTTACTAACACCAATGACTACGAATTGGAAATCGGAAAATTTTGAAGAACAAGACAACATTTCTGGTAAAAGACTTTCAACCTCCTGGAGTCTGCTTCCTGGCATAAGGGCTATGACTGGTTTTGTATATTTTTTTTTTGTTTTAGCCTCAAGTGTAATTGTACTAACTAAGGGATGACCAAAGTAATAAGAGTCAATATTTTTTTTTAAAAAATAATCTAGTTCAAAAGGAAAGATTACAAATAATTTCGTAACATATTTCTTTAGATATTTAACCCTACCCTCCTTCCATGCCCATACTTGTGGAGCAACAAACCAAAATACTGGTATATTAAGCTTGTTGGCGAAACGTGCAATTCTAAAATTAAATCCCGGGTAGTCTATTAAAATTATTAAATCTGGTTTAGTTTCTCTTATGCTTTTGTATGCAATAAAAAAATTCTTAATTATGGTTTTAATATTTAAAAAAACTTCCCAGAAACCTACAAAAGACAGATTATTTAAGCTTTGAACTAGTTCAACATTTTGATTTTTCATATTTATTCCACCCCAGCACGTGAACTTTGCCTTTTTATCAGACTTCTTTATACTTTGTATGAGTTTTGAACCATAAAAATCGCCTGACGACTCTCCCGAAATGATGTAATAGTGCATATCTAAAAAGATCCTTTATTGATGTATACCCAGATCAAGCCATAAATAAATGTCATAAATAATATTCCTCTCGCAGATTTTTCATAGTTTACATTAATAATGTAATATCTGAACAAAGGCAAATTAAAAACTAACGCAAATAATTGCATACTCTTGTTTGAAAATGAGAATCCAAAAAATGATGGAATTAATATCAACTGAAGGAAATATACAATAACGGGAACCGCGAGACCCAATAATAGTCCAATTAAATTTGAGTCTTTTTTTAATCGCATTTCTCTAAAAATTTAATTTTACTTATTGCTTTTGGGTCAGAACAGTCAATTTTAACAGCCACTGCTGATATGAAATTATTCTTCAAGGCCCAAGAATCACCGTCAATATTGGTATCATCTTCAATAAAATCTCCTGTCACTGTATAAAATTTTTTTCCATTTTTGACATAATTAAATTTATAGTCTTCTTTCCACAAACCTTGAGATTGATTACAAATTTTAATGCCTTTGATTAAATTTTCATGAACATCTGGAATATTTATATTGAGAGTCAAGTTGTCAGGTAAACCGAAATTAAGAACATCTTCGATGATTTTTTTAATAAAATATTCATATCCATCTAGTTTTTTTTTATCATCGTAACTAAGATGAGAAAATGAAATTGAATTAATGCCATGAATTGTACCCTCCATTGCACCATGAAGCGTACCAGAGTAGACCGTATTAATTGAATGATTAGAACCATGATTAATTCCTGATAAACACAAATCAGGCTTTGAAGGTAAGATTTTATCAAGAGCTAATTTTACACAGTCGACAGGAGTTCCTGAACATTTGAATTTTTGTTTATCAATCTTTTCAATAGAAATTTCTTCGTGAATTGTTATGCTATGTGAAACTGCAGACCTGTTTCTGTCAGGTGCCATGACATAGACATCTCCAATTTTGCCTGCAACATTTAACAGTGTGGAAATTCCATTTGAACTGTATCCATCATCATTAGTTATTAGAATTAAGGGTTTCTTTTTTTTCATTACTTACTGATTTTTGTTTTAAAAATATGATCCCAAAACGTAAATGTTGATGCATAATTACCATCAAATCTTTCGTGATGTAGGTCATGGTGTTCTGCCTCACCCCAAAATGGCACCCATGATGATATTAAAGACCTAAAACCCGAATGTACATCTATTTCATGAATATTTCTTATAATTTGATAAAACCAAAAAGAAGCTATACACACTGGGTTAAATAAACTAATCAAAAATATTGCTAAAAATGGTCCAAAATATCCAATAAACCATTCTAGAGGATGTACATATAAATAGTCCATTGCAATCGGAGTTATTGTTTTGTGATGAGTACTGTGAATTTTCTTTAAAAAATACTTATTGGAGTGCATCCATGAGTGAAACATATAAAAGTAAAGATCATCAACTACAACAATTATAACAAATTGTATAATTATTTTAACTAAGTCGAAGTTTAAAGAAGGGTCAAATATAGGAAACAGAAAAAATAGACCTATAGTTGTTGTTATTGACAATAGGATAACATTTGTAAGTATCAGGGGGAGCCTTTTATAAAATACTACGGGCTTAACTCTTCTTTTTTGGATTCTAAATTTTTGAAAAAAATCAAAATGAACTGAAATCATGGATATAACAAATGCAAGGACATTACACAAAAAAATGATTATTAGTGTATAGGTTATAAAATTAATTTTATCCATATTTATTAAAAATATGAAAAAAATTAGACTAAATGATGGCACAGCCATTTACTGTATAAAAAGAAATGAAGCTTTTGTTCTACAACAACACATTTACGGCTATTTGAAAAACTGTGCTCAGTTTGAAGAAGGTGATACCATAATTGATGTAGGTGCAAATATTGGGCTTTTAGGACTTACACTTTCTAAAAAATATAAAAATATTAAGATACATGCATTCGAACCGATGCCTAATATATTTTCAGTACTACAAAAAAATGTAAAAGTTAGCTCAAATATTAATTATAAAGTATACCCTATTGGGATTTCTAATAAAAAGAAAGATTTGGAATTCACATACTACCCTAACAGTCCCGCACTATCTACTTCTAATCCAGAGATATGGAATGATCATAAAAAAAAATTTTTTTCCGCTGTGAAAGGGAATTTATTAAATTTTAAAAAAAAAAAATGGTGGATTAATCTTATTCCCTTTTTTTTAGTTCCATTAATTGCAAAATTTTTAACATATAATAGTATTAAAATTAAACGGCCAGTAATAAGACTAGCAGACTTCATTAAAGAAAATAATATTTCCAATATTAAACTATTGAAAATTGATTGTGAAGGCGAAGAAATAAATGTTCTAAAGGGCCTAAATGATGAAAATTTTAAAACCATTGATCAAATAATAATGGAAGTATTTGATATAAATAATAATATTAATGTTGCAATAGAAATACTTAAAAAAAATAAATTCAGAAAAATAAAAGTCGAAGAAGAAAAAGGTTTTGAAGAATCAAATTTAGTAAATATAATAGCGAGTAAAACTTAAATTACATAAATATTTTATCAGGATTAAGGATGTTTTTAGGATCAAAAATTGCTTTGATTTTTTTTTGCAAACTTATATTTTCCCCCGATAGCGCAATATTTATAAATTGTTTTTGAACTAAGCCAATTCCATGCTCACCGGAAATTGTTCCTTTAAGTTTAACACACAGCTGAAAAATTTCCTTTATAGCAGAATTTAGTACCACGTTCCACTCATGATCTGATAGATTTTCTTTCAAAATATTAACATGCAAATTACCATCTCCAGCATGACCATAGCAAACTGTTTTAAAATTATATTTTTTTTCAATTACTTTAACACCATCGTAAAGCTTAACTAAATAAGCTCTTGGGACTACAGTATCTTCCTCTTTGTAAATAGAGTGTTTTTTGACAGCATGACCTATAGATCTTCTAATTTTCCACAACTTATTTTGCTCTGAAGACGTTTCTGCTAAAACAGACTCACCACAGTCAAAATTCTGAATTATTTCGAATATCTTTTCAATCTGTTCAAATATTACCTTCTTATTTCCACCATCAATTTCTACATATAAATAAGAGTTTATTTCATTGTCTGTGGTAAAAGGAATATCGATATCTAGTTTTTCTTTTACTAACATGACTGCTCTTTTTTCAATAAACTCAAGAGCTGAGGGAATAATTTCATGAAGCATAATTTTAGAAACCGCTTGACATGCTTCGGAGTTATTTTTGAAGGGGATAACTAACAGACTTTTAAATGTTGGTAGTGGTAATAATCTTAAAACGGCCTTTGTAATGACAGCTAGAGTTCCCTCCGAGCCAATCATAATTTGAGTTAGGTTGTAACCGGTTGAGTTTTTAAGAGTATTTGCACCAGTCCACATAATTGTGCCATCAGATAACACGATTTCTAAATTTAAAACAAAATTAGAGGTTACACCGTATTTAACTGCTTTTGGCCCACCTGCATTAAGTGCAAAATTTCCGCCCAGTGAACAGGAACCTTTACTAGCGGGATCAGGGGGGTAAAATAATTTATAATCAAGTAATTTGTTTTGAAAATCTTCGTTTATTACACCTGGCTCAACCGTAGCTTGAAAATTTTCTTTATCGATTTCAATTATATTGTTCATCTTTTTGAAGGACAAGCTAATTCCACCATGCAATGGCAAAGCACCACCACTCAGTCCTGTCAAAGATGCTGAAGCTGTAACTGGAATAACATGTTTATTACAAAATTTTAAGATTTTGGAAATAATCTTGGCAGATTTTGGAAATAATACAAGATCTGGGACATAGGACAAATTTTCAGTGTGATCCATTGAGTAATCACTTCTTTTTTTACAAGAGATAACATTTTGTCTGCCTAAAAGATTATTAAAATAATCAATATGAACTTTATTTATTTGGGTATATTTCAAAACAACTTAGTAAATCAAATTTAGTAAATTTGCTCAAAAAAAATTGAAAATGAAAAAGCACAATGTAATAAACTTATTTTTTTTAATATCCTCTATTCTTTTTGGCCAAAAAGAAATAACGAATAATGATATATTTTACAGTAATAAATTCTCACAAGACTATATTTATGGTCTTAAATCTATGAAAGACGGTACTCATTACACGACTTTGAGTATGGGCGATACTGTTTCAATTGAAAAGTTTAGCTATAATGATTTTAAAAAAATTGAAACTATATTAAAATCATCAGACATGAAAGATCTTGAATTTAGCGGATATTCATTTGATGATTCAGAAAATTTAATTTTACTAGAAACTCAAACTGAAAAAATATATAGATACTCAAAAAAAAGTATATATTACGTTTATGATCTTGTGTCAAAAGATCTAAAAAAGGTTTTTGATAAAAAAATAAGTTTAGCTAGTTTCTCTCCCAACTCTAAATATATTTCTTACGTCTACAGAAACAACATATACCTATTTGATATTGAGACAAATAAATCAAAAAAAATAACTCACAAAGGGCTAATCAATAAAACGATTTGTGGAGGAACTGACTGGGTATATGAAGAAGAATTCGGCTTAGTAAAAGGATATGAGTGGTCATCAAACAGCAACTACATAGCATACTACATTTTTGATGAATCTAAAGTTAACGAGTTTTCAATGGACATTTTTAAAGGAGGACTCTATCCATCACAAGAAAAGTTTAAATATCCAAAAGCTGGTGAAAGAAACTCAAATGTCCAAATAAATATTTACGATATTCAATCCGATATCAATGTAATTGCTGATGTTAGTAAAAAAAGTGAAACATATTTACCAAGAATAAAATGGACTAATAATACTAACAAGTTAAGTTTTTTATTGGGTTCCTGCACCTAAAATCTGGGGATCTGTGAAATCATAAATACGAAGAGCAGGTAAACTTCAGGCAAAGGTCAACCCTCTTCAAGACCAAAACACTGCTCCTAATCCGTTGACTGGCCCTAACAAAGCTCTGAACACAACAAAACCGAGACCCCAAATCATTTGTTTTTCTGACC
>PKDT01000049.1 GCA_002863085.1 Flavobacteriales bacterium | reverse complement strand
TGAAGATAATATACTGAGTGTACTAGAAACTTTGAATTATTCTAAAAGTCGTCAAATTAGTGAGTTGGATAATCTAATATCAGATTTTGGTTTAAATAAAATCAGAAAAACTAAGGCCAATTTGTTGTCTGGTGGAGAACGGAGACGGCTCGAAATCGCGAGAGCCATTTCCAATAACCCAAAGTTTATTTTGCTAGATGAACCATTTGCAGGTGTTGATCCAATTGCAGTTCAAGACATTCAACACATGATTAATAAGCTAAAATCAAAGAACATAGGAGTTTTAATCACTGATCACAATGTTAGAGAAACATTATCAATCACTGACAGATCATATCTTTTGTATGACGGCAAGGTTTTAAAAAGTGGTAAAACATCTGATTTGGTAAATGACAGCGAGGTGAGAAGATTATATCTAGGACAAAATTTCAAATTTTAGACTAAGAAATAGTGAAGTTATATTGTTCAGTAATTTGGTTCACAAGTAATTTTTCACATATTTCTTTTGTAGTTTCTTCAGCCTCTCTCATGTTATCACATTCAACTGTAAAGGATATATGTTTCCCGATTCTTACGTTTGAAATATTATCAATATGAAGTTTGGAAGTATTATTTTCAACTGTTTTCCCCTGTGGGTCGAGAAGAGCATCTTGCGGCATAATATTTATTTTTACTGTGAATTTCATAATTGGTTACAAATTAGTTAATTATTTTTAGAACGCTAAATGCGACATAAAAAAGCAACAACATTAACATCCCTGAAAAACTAAATATATATAATAATGACAAAGAAATAAAAATAAAAAATAACTTTCTTCGATTAACAAAAATTTTATCTAAACGAATTTCAAATGTTTCAATATTTGAAATAAGCATTAATGATGACATAGAGACTAGAAATATTATAAAATATTCATTAATTATAATATTTCTAAGCAACTCATTTCTTTCAAAATAATAAATTAACACAACAGATGATATTAACAGAGCATTTACGGGGGTTGTGAGTCCCAAAAATTTATTTGCGTGTTTTTGATTGATATTGTAGCGTGCTAGTCTTATTGCAGAAAATACAGGAATAAGTAGAAATAGGTATGATAAAGAGTTATTGAACTGGGAGGAAAAAAAAATAAAAATCAAAAATGCTGGTGCCAAACCAAATGACACAAAGTCACTAAACGAGTCTAGTTGTTTCCCAAATTCGGAATCCACTTTCATAAATCTTGCGATTGAACCATCTATACCGTCAAAGATGAAACAAGCAATGATTATAAAGGCAGAAGATATTAAATTAGAATTGAAACATTGATAAATACATAAAACTCCTAAAAAAAGATTAATGATTGTAAAAAAATTAGCAATGTTTTTTTTCATTTGTATCTTGTAAATATAATATTATTATTCCGTGCTTTTAATTATTTATTTTTGCTTATATGTTGAAAAATTTTAGCCTTAGTATAATTTCTGGTATTTTATTGTTTCTATGTTGGCCGCCAAAAGAAAGTTTTACCATACTAATTTTTTTTTCTTTAGTTCCTGTTCTTTTTATTTCTCAACAATTTACATTCAAAAATCTTAGTTTTTTAAAATTTTTTGGCTTTACATATTTATCTTTTTTTACGTTTAATTTTTTAACAACCTATTGGATTAATTTTGCTCATTTTGGAGGAGCTGTGTTTGCAATTCTGTGCAACTCTCTCTTTATGACTTTACTAATCTTAATTTACTCTGTAATTAAAAGAAAACTTCAATCTATAAGCGATTATGTTCTTTTGCCATCAATATGGATTTCGTTTGAATACTTACATCTTAATTGGGATTTAAGTTGGCCTTGGTTGAATTTAGGAAATGTTTTTTCAGCGAAAGTTGACTGGATACAGTGGTACACTTTTACAGGAACTTTAGGTGGAACTTTTTGGATTCTAATTTTGAACTTAATGATTTTTAACTTTTTCAATTTTCTTTCACAGAAAATTTCTCAAGATTCTCCTTTTCCTTCTTCAAAAAGGAATCTTATTACAGAAAATAAATTTCACTTATTTAAGTTCTTTTCTTTAATACTTGTAATTTTTTATGCACCATTAATTATTTCAAAAAAAATAGAAAAAGACTTTTTGGTCAACAATTTTGAATCAACTGTAAATAAAAAGATTAATGTTTTAGTTGTGCAACCTAATATTGACCCGTATGAAGAAAAATTCACTACACCTCAATTCAACCAAACTAGCAAGATTCTAGATGAAATAAATGACAAAATAAAAGAAGACACTGATTATGTTATACTTCCAGAGACATTCCTAGCTAACCCAATTTGGCAACATAACTTTAAAAACAATTTGGATGTTAAGAGTTTCTTTAAATTTTTAAATGAAAAAAAACAATTGAATTATAAAGACTCGACCTATAATTTTCCACATCATTTTATCATTGGTTCCACAACATTAAAACTTTCAAGTGCTTCGTACTCATCTAAGCCAGTTAAGAATAATCCTGGTAATTATTATAAAGTCCACAATTCTGCATTACAACTCTCTGTTGAACATAAAAAAAACAACTTTGAACTTATAAATATTTACAACAAATCAAAGCTTGTTCCAGGAGCTGAACAGCTCCCATTTCATAAATATTTGCACAAATTTTTTGGAGATAAAATATTACAGATAGGTTCATCAACATCTTTAGGTAACTTTTCAAAACAAGACTCGGTTAACATATTTGAGAACTCAAACAGACCCCTCTCAGTTGCTCCAATTATTTGCTATGAATCTATTTATGGTGATTATGTTAGAAAATTTATTAATCTGGGAGCAGGTGTGATTTTTATAATTACAAATGATGGATGGTGGAAAAATACAAGTGGCTATAAGCAACACCACTCATATGCAAAACTCCGTGCAATAGAAAATAGAAGATATGTTGCCAGATCTGCAAATACTGGTATTTCGTCCGTCATCGACTGTTTCGGAAATGTTGTTAATTATTTGGATTGGGATATGTTTGGTGTTATTGATTCTAACTTACCAATTTTGGATTATGAAACTTTTTATACAAAACATGGTGATTTCCTTGGAAGAATTGCATCTTTCTTTTTTGCTGTAACATTATTAAATTTTTTGATAAATAATAAACTTCGTAATAGTACATAAATACAATTATTACTATTATTTTTGTTAAAAAAATTGATTATGGATTCATTTGACGTCATTGTAATAGGTTCTGGACCTGGTGGTTATGTTGCAGCCATAAGGTGCGCTCAGCTTGGCATGAAAACAGCTTTAATAGAAAAGTATCCCAAATTAGGTGGAACCTGCTTGAATGTTGGTTGTATTCCATCTAAGGCTTTATTAGAGTCTTCTGAACATTACAATAAATCCACTCATGAATTCAAGGATCATGGTATCAATATCAATAAAATTACAGTAGACTTTTCTCAGACAATGAAAAGGAAGGAGAAAATAATTTCAGAGATGCACTCGGGTCTTGAATTTCTTATGAAAAAAAATAAGATACATGTTATAAATGGACTTGCTTCTTTTATTGATAAAAATACAGTTAATATAAAGTCTAGCAAAAAAAACATTACAATTAAGGCGGAAAAAATTATTATTGCAACAGGCTCTAAACCGACTGTTTTACCTTTTTTTAACTTTGACAAGAAACGGATTATTACTTCAACCGAAGCTTTGTCTCTCAAAGAGGTGCCCAAAAAGATGGTTGTAATAGGTGCTGGAGTAATTGGTCTTGAGCTAGGTTCAGTATATTCTAGAATGGGTACAGAAGTATCAGTAATTGATGTTTCTGAAAATATTATATCAACAATGGATCTAAGCCTCGGCAAGGAGCTTAAAAAGGTTTTGAGTAATCAGCTTGGTGTAAAGTTCTTTTTAAATCATAAGGTTAGCGTTGTAAAAAATAATGGAAAAAATGTAACAGTAACCGCATTATCTTCAAATGACGAAGAAATAAAAATAGATGCAGATTATTGTTTGATTTCGATTGGTAGGAAGCCATACACAGAAAATCTCTCCTTGGACAAAGCCGGAGTTGAAGTAGATAGTTCTGGAAGAATAAGAGTTGACAACATGCTTCAAACTACACAATCTGGTATTTTTGCAATTGGTGATGTTGTTGAAGGCGCAATGCTTGCACACAAAGCCGAAGAAGAAGGAGTTTTTGTAGCTGAAATTTTAGCAGGTCAAAAACCTCACATTAATCACAATCTCATCCCGAATGTTGTTTACACCTGGCCAGAAGTCGCCTCTGTTGGATTGTCTGAAGAAAAATTGAAGGCTGAAAAAATAAAATATAAAGTTGGTGTATTTCCTTTTAAGGCAAATGGACGTGCTAAAATTTCTATGGATACTGACGGATTTGTAAAAATTATTGCTGACTCACAAAGTGATGAAATTCTTGGAGTTCACATGATTGGACCCAGATGCGCAGATTTAATTTCCGAAGCTGTGGTTGCGATGGAATATAGAGCATCGGCTGAAGATATTGCCAGGATAACTCATGCACACCCAACATTTAGCGAAGTCATTAAGGAGGCTGCACTTGCTGCTACTGATAATAGAGCATTACATATCTAATTTTTTAATTTTTTTTGAAAAAGAAAATTACATACAAGATCAAAGAAAAAAAAAAATTTAAAACAAGTTTAATCAACTATCTTAACAACTATAAAAGGTTTTGCTTTTTAGACTCCAATCGTTCAAGTAAAAACAATTCATTTGAATTTTTATGTGCATTATGTTTTAATGAGAAAAATTCAAAATCTATTGAAAATTTAAGTGATTTGGATAAAATGATTGAATCAAAAAAATGGATTTTCGGCCATATTTCTTATGATAAAAAAAATTCAATAGAAAATCTGTCTTCAAAAAACTATGATGGTATTTCATTTCCTGATGTAAATTTTTTTGTCCCAGACCTTCTAATTAAGTACTCAGAGAATAAATTGAGTTTTTTATTTGATTCACTTTCAGCTAATTATGTTAAAAAAATTTTTTTTGATATTTGTCAAACTTCACCAACATCAACAAGCTTACAAAAAATAGATGTGAACTGCAGAGTGAGCAAAAAAAATTATAAGGAAAATATAAATAAAATAAAAGAACATCTACAAAATGGGGATATATATGAAATGAACTATTGTCAAGAATTTTACGTAGAGAAAATCGAAATAAATCCATATAATTTATTTAATAACTTGAACAATGAATCAAGAGCACCATTTTCAGCTTTATACAGATTAGATGACAAGTTTTGTATTTGCGCAAGTCCTGAAAGGTTTTTAAAAAAAACTGGAGACAAAATATTATCACAACCAATTAAAGGAACAATCAAAAGGAACTCAAACAAAGAAATTGACACAAACAATAAAATTCAACTAATGAATAGTTCAAAAGATTTTTCTGAAAATGTAATGATTGTAGATCTCGTAAGAAATGATTTATCAAAAATTTCAAAAAAGAGCTCAGTCAAAGTTGATGAATTAGCAAAACTCTACAGTTATACTAATGTACATCACTTGATTTCAACTATTTCATGCCATTTTGACAAAGAAAAAAGTTTTAAAGACTTGATAAATGCAACCTTTCCAATGGGGTCAATGACAGGTGCTCCAAAGTTAAAATCAATGGAATTAATTGAGAAATTTGAAGATTCTAAAAGAGGTCTTTTTTCAGGCAGTATTGGTTATATTAGTCCTAATTTTGATTTTGATTTCAATGTTGTGATTAGATCAATTCTATACAATAAAAAAAATAAATACCTCTCATTCACTGCGGGTGGTGCCATTACAATTGAATCTAATCCAGAGGATGAATACCAAGAGTGCTACGCCAAAGCCAAATTAATTTTTAAAATTCTAGGACATTGATTGATGAATTTAGACATAGAATTAGTGAGTTAAATATTAGTAAAGATTCAAAAATTTTACTTGCCTTGAGCGGCGGAGTAGATAGTGTTGTGCTTTTTAATCTTCTCATTAAAACAAAAATTAAATTTTCTGTTGCGCATTGCAATTTTTGTTTGAGAGGGTCAAGTTCTGACTTGGATGAGGAGTTTGCTAAAAACCTATGTGACACAAGAAACATAAAATTTTATTCTAAAAAATTTAATACAGAGAATTATTCAAAAACTAAAAAAATTTCTATTCAAATGTCTGCTCGTGATCTTAGGTATAGTTGGTTTGATGAATTAAGGATAAAATATAATTATGATTATATAATGACTGCTCATCACAAAAATGACTCAATTGAAACCTTTCTACTTAAGCTTATAAGAGGATCAGGTATTTTTGGTCTCACAGGTATTTCTAATTCGCAACACATTGTTAGACCTCTTATAGATTTTGAAAAAGAACAACTGTTAAATTATGCTAAAAAAAATAAAATTAAATTTA
Organism: Flavobacteriales bacterium; assembly: GCA_002863085.1. Classification (GTDB taxonomy): domain Bacteria; phylum Bacteroidota; class Bacteroidia; order Flavobacteriales; family TMED113. Next base: position 14,298 of record PKDT01000049.1, on the reverse strand, counting down.
GAGACGACCTTTCAAATAATGATTCAAAATACGTAAGAAACAAAATTAGGAACGAAATAATTCCGATTATGAAAGAAATAAATCCTTCAGTCGTTCAGTCAATTGGGAGTACAATTGAAAGAGCTAAAAAAACTTCGTTCATTTATTCAGATTTTTTAAAAAAGAAAAAATCTGAATTAATTAGAAAGTCTGATGATGTTCATGTTATTGAAATTAATGACCTAATTAAATTGAAACATTATGAATTAATTTTATTTGAAATAATTTCAGAGTTTGGATTTAATGATCTAAAGTCAGTATTAAGGTCTCTTAGAAGTCCATCCGGCCGGGAGTTTTTTAACGAAAATTACTACATGGTTAAAGACAGAAGTCAACTTGTTATTTCAAAAAAAATAAATAAATTTTTGCTTTATGTTAGTCTTGAAACGAGATTTCTTTTTGAAAAAAAAATTAAGTTTAAAATTATCGATTCAAAAAAAATGGACAGCTTTATTTTTAATAAAAACAAAAAATATTTGTTTTTAGATTTTGAAAAGCTGGAATTTCCACTAACTCTTAGAAGTTGGAAAAAGGGTGATATTTTTATTCCCTCAGGCATGAAGGGTAAAAAAAAAGTCAGTGATTATTTCATCGATAATAAATTTTCTTTAATTGAAAAGAAAAAAGCTAAATTACTAGTTTCTGGAAAAAATATTATTGGTATAGTTGGACATAGAGCAGATGATAGATATAAACTTGTTCAACTTACAAAAAAGGCATATATTGTTGAATCACATTTTGAACTATGAAAAAATTACTATTTATTGTCATAGCAATTTTGACATTTAACGTCAACGCTCAAATTGAAGATCCCGTTGAATGGTCATTTTCTTATGATAGTATTTCACAGGATAGTTACATTTTAACTATTAAAGCAAAGATTGAGAGAGGTTGGAACATATACTCACAATTTGTTAACCCTGATGGACCAATTCCTACATCATTTGTATTCGAAGAGTCTGAAGATTTTAAATTAGTTGGAACAGTAAATGAACCGAAGCCAAATACAAAGTATGATCCGGTGTTCCAAATGGATTTATCCTCATTTCAAGATGAAGTAGTTTTCACTCAAGAAATTAAATTATTGAATAAAGTACTGCCAACAATAAAGGGAGAACTAGAGTTCATGGCATGTAATGAAAAAATGTGTCTTCCTCCTGATTACGTAGATATGATATTTGATTTAAAAAAAAAAGATAAATCAGATTTAGAAAACTCTCTTGATTCAATAAACAAAACAGAAGCTAACAAATATAAAATTTCTTCCATTGATTTAGAAAATCCTGCCAGTGACTGTGGCGAAAAAAAAACTGAAAAATCTTTATGGGGAATATTTTTGTTGGGAATAGTTGGTGGATTCATAGCTTTACTTACACCATGTGTTTTCCCAATGATTCCTCTTACTGTAAGTTTTTTTACCAAGGGTTCTGACAATCGTTCTAAAGCAGTTTTTAATGCTGGCTTATATGGTATATTTATTTTTTTGACATACACACTACTTAGTTTACCATTTCATTTAATGCCCAACATAAATCCGGAAGTTTTAAATGAAATTTCAACTAATCCCTGGTTAAATATTTCTTTTTTCTTCATTTTTTTGATTTTCGCTATATCATTCTTTGGTTACTTTGAAATAACTCTCCCTTCTAGCTGGAGTAACTCTGCAGGTTCGGGTAGAGACATTGGTGGTGTCATTGGTATATTTTTTATGGCATTGACATTAGCAATCGTATCATTTTCATGTACCGGGCCAATACTCGGTTCACTATTGGCAGGAACCTTATCATCTGCATCATCAGATTACTTAAATATCTTTGGTTTTGATACAGCCATGGTTTCAGTTAAACTAAGCTTGGCAATGTCCGGATTCGGAATAGCACTGGGTTTTCCGTTTGCTCTTTTTGCAGCATTTCCTACATGGCTAAAATCCTTGCCAAAATCCGGAGGTTGGTTAAATTCTGTAAAAGTAGTTTTGGGATTTTTAGAAATCGCATTAGCTATAAAGTTTTTATCTAATGCAGATCTTGTTGAGCAATGGGGATTAATAAAAAGAGAGACATTTTTTGCTCTTTGGTTTTTGACTTTTTTCGCATTATTCCTATACCTAATAGGTTTTATAAAATTCCCACACGATAACCCAAAGCTCAGAATTGGTTTTGTCAGAACATCATTTTCTGTTTTAGTTTTTTGTTTTGCAGTTTATTTAATTCCTGGTGTTTTTGGCAAAAATTGGTGGAATCACAATCTTCTCAGTGGATTCCCTCCAGCAAAGTATTATTCATACTTTAACCCTGAACATGAGATTAAAAATATTTACAAAGACTATCAAAAGGGCTTAGATTATGCTAAAAAAGTAAATAAACCCGTAATGATTGATTTTACTGGTCAAGCCTGTGTCAATTGTAGAAAAATTGAGGAGGCAGTATGGATAGACAAGGATGTGAAGAGTATATTAGATAATGAATATGTTGTAATATCACTATACGTTGATGAAAAAACAATATTACCAATTGAGTCTCAAGAGACTGTTGACATAATAACCAGAGACGGAAATGTTAAGAAAAAGAAAATTAAAACAATTGGAAATAAATGGAGTACCCTTCAAAGTTTAACATTTCAAAATAATACTCAACCTTTATATGTATTGATGTCTCCAGACGAAAAGCTATTAGCCAATCCAATCGGTTATAGTTTTGCAAAAAATGTTTCTAATTACTTAGGATACCTGGAGTGTGGAGTTGATGCTTTTAACAGTGTAAATGATTAAGAAGAATAGTTATGAAAATGCCAATTTCTGAAATAATTGACAGATTTACAATAACAAAATTAAAGTCTGAGAGAACAACAGAAGATGTTCAAAAAGAGCTTGATGCTTATTCATCAGAAATTTCAAAATACAGTGAGAATATCAATACGTTCGTTGAAAGGATGTATGAAATCAATGGCAAAATATGGGATACCGAAGGGGATATCAGAAAAGGCGTTGATTTGCCCCTTGAAGAGGTCGGAAGACTTGCATTAGCAGTCAGAGATTTGAATTGTATTAGAAATTCAATCAAAGCTGAAATTGTTGAAAACTATTCCGAAGGTTTTAAAGAAATTAAAATTAACTATAAAAAAATCGATTACGGAAGGGGATAGTTTTGCCTATAATATCCATTCTAATTCGTATTTTTATATAAATTATGTACATGAATCAAATAATATACTCAATATTAATATTTTTTTCAATTCAACTTTTTTCTCAACAAAGCCTTAACATGGACTTGGTTGGGAACTTGCCATATTCACAAGGAACTAACGATATTTGGGGTTATGCTGACGGAAGTTCCGAATACGCTCTAGTAGGAACAGTCACAGGATTCTCAGTTGTAGATGTCACAAACCCTTCAAATCCAATTGAACTATTTTTTATTGAAGGTAGTAGCTCAACTTGGAGAGATATCAAAACCTGGGGGAAATATGCATATGTGACTACTGAAGCCGAAGATGGCTTATTGATAGTTGACCTAAGTGATTTGTCAGGACAAACATACGTTTACACACAAGAGTTTTTTTTAACTTCACACAACATCTACATCGACGAAAACGGATATGCATACATTTTTGGTGCTGACACAGGAAATGGCGGTGCAATTATTTTAGATTTGACAATCGACCCTATGAATCCAACCATTGCCGGTATTTTTGATGACTACTATCTCCATGATGGTATGGTAAGAGGAGATACTTTGTGGGGTTCTGCTATTTATGCTGGTGTTTTTTCTGTTATTGACGTATCTGATAAATCAAATCCTTCAATTATGTCGTCTTTTCCCACATCATGTCAATTTACACACAATGCATGGATATCTGATGACAATAACTATTTATTTACCACAGATGAAACTTCAGGATGTTACATTGGTTCTTACGATGTTTCAGATATTTATAATATCCAAGAAATCGATTTGGTCCAGGAATGGACCGGTGATGGAGCTTATGGACAACAAGAAGATGTAATACCACACAATACCCACGTTTTTGGTGATTATCTTGTAACGTCATATTATACATCTGGTGTTACGATAATAGACGCCAGTGATCCATTCAACCTCATAGAAGTTGCATATTATGATACATCTCCTTCTTCAGGAGGTTCGTTTGATGGTTGTTGGGGAGCTTACCCTTATCTCCCATCTGGCTTAATACTAGCAACAGATCAACAAGAAGGACTCTTTGTTCTTCACACCCCATATGGCTCATATGAAGGTTTTGGTTGTACCAATCAAAATGCATCAAATTTTAACCCTAATGCAACTATTAATGATGGTTCATGTATTTTTTTAGGTTGTACTGATTCAACTGCTGAGAATTATAATTCTTTTGCAACTGAAGATGATGGTTCATGCGAATATTATTGTGATAATTTTAATGTCATACCACCTAATTGTCAAGATATGACAATTAGCTCAGGCGAGTCAGCGATCTTAAATTGCGAAAACCAACAATTGATTTTTTCTGATTCAAATGGAAGTATCCTATATGAAGGAATATCATTTGAAACTGAGCCGTTACTAAATAACAGTACTTTTTTTGTTTCTAACTCACAGGTCGTTGAAACTATTAATTCGTCAACTGGTGAAGAAAATCATCAGGGAAATGGACAAAATGCTGACTACAGTGGTTCTATATACAATGGAGGATTAATTTTTGATTGTTACTCAGATTTTGTGCTCAACAGTGTAAAAGTATATACCGATTATGAAGGAATAAGAACCATTGAATTGCGAAATCAAAACAATGAATTGCTATATGATTTGTTGATATCAATACCTGAAAGTTCAACTGATGGATTTGTAATTGATTTAGGTTGGTTAATAACACCAGGAACCGAATATCTCCTGACCACAAACACAGAGCTCAATGTTGATGTTTTTGGCGATAATAATCCGCTTCTTAAACGAACTACTGGTGGTTTGCCAAACTTTCCATATGTCGTAAGCGGTGTTTTAGAAATAAAAGAAGGCTTTTACACTAACAATGATGATAATATTGGGTCTTCAACTGACTATTATTACTATTTTTATGATTGGGAAGTAACTAACGAAGTTATTTGTGAAAGTGACCCAGTTGAAGTTATAATTAATGTTGAACCTGTCTACAACATCTTTGAAAATAATAAAAATCACATATTTTTAAAGAGCATTGACCTTCTAGGGCGAAAAAATCCAAATAGCATGTTTTCAATAAATGTTTATGATGATGGTACCGTATCTAAAAATATTATTTTAGAATAAATCTAGATATTACAATTTTTTGAATTTCTGAAGTGCCCTCATATATTTGGGTAATTTTTGCATCTCTCATAAGTCTTTCAACATGGTATTCCTTTACAAATCCATAACCTCCGTGAATTTGTACAGCTTCAGTAGTAATTCTCATAGCTTTTTCAGCGCAGTATAACTTAGCCATTGAACCCGTTTGAGAATAGTCAATATCATTGTCTTTTTGCCATCCAGCTTTAATACATAATAGTCTTCCACAGTCAATTTCGGTTGCCATGTCTGCCAATTTAAAAGCAATTGCTTGGTGCTTAATAATTTCTTTTCCAAAAGCTTTCCTTTCTTTTGCATATTTTAGGCTAAGTTCATATGCTCCAGCAGCAATTCCAAGTGCTTGAGCAGCAATTCCAATTCTTCCACCTTCAAGTGTTTTCATTGCAAATTTAAAGCCAAATCCATCATCTCCAATTCGATTTTCTTTAGGAACAACAACGTCACTAAACATTATGGATGTTGTATCTGAACTTCGTATTCCTAATTTATTTTCTCTCGGACCAATTGTTACTCCATCAAAACTCTTTTCTACTATGAAAGCATTAATGCCTTTGTGACCTTTCTCAATATCGGTTTGAGCAATTACAAGATACACAGAGGCTGTACTTCCGTTTGTTATCCAGTTTTTAGTACCATTTAACAAATAGTGATCGCCCATATCTTTTGCAGTAGTCTTTTGTGACGTGGCATCTGAACCAGCTTCAGGCTCAGACAAACAAAATGCACCGATTATTTTTCCCGATGCTAGTTCGGGTAAGAACTTATTTTTTTGTTCGTCAGTGCCATATTTTTCAATACCCCAACAAACTAAGGAATTATTAACGGACATAATTACAGAGCAAGATGCATCAATTTTTGAAATTTCTTCCATAGCTAATATGTATGAAACTGTGTCCATACCTCCTCCCCCATATTTTGGGTTGACCATCATTCCCATGAAACCCATTTCACCCATCTTTTTTATCTGACTTTGTGGGAATTGCTTAAGTTCATCTCTCTCGATTACACCAGGAAGAAGTTCATTATTTGCAAAGTCCCTAGCAGAGTCCCTAATTAATTTTTGTTCACTTGAAAGTTCAAAGTTCATATTGAAAATTTAATTTTACTTTAAAAATAAATATTTATTTTTATTTCAAAGCTCTAAAATGTCAAATATAAATCATGTTTTTTCAGTTGTAGGAGTTATGTCAGGAACTTCACTTGACGGACTTGACCTTGCACACATTTTATTTAAAAAATCTGATGATATTTGGAGTTTTGATTTAAAAAAATTTGAAACTGTTACATATTCAAGAAAACATCTTAGTTTTCTTAAGAAAACATATGAAGGAAAAATTGATATAAAATCATCTGACATATATTTTGGTGAAATAATTTCAAAATATATTGAAAGATTTGCTATCAAAAATCAAATAAAGTACGACTTGATTTCGTCCCATGGTCATACAATTTTTCACAACCCTGGTGAAGGTTTTTCAATTCAAATAGGCTCTGGCGAAGTCATATCCAGAAAGTTATCCAAAACAGTAGTTTGTAATTTTAGACAACATGATATAAACTTGGGAGGTCAAGGCGCACCGCTTGTCCCAGTTGGTGATGAGTATTTATTTAATAAATTTTCTTCGTGTTTAAACTTAGGAGGGATTTCAAATATTTCATACAAAATAAAATCAAAACGTATTGCCTATGACATATCTCCTTGCAACATAATATTAAACTTTATTTCAAATAAGATGGGAAAAAAATATGACCGATATGGTAAAAATGCAGCAAGTGGTAATGTAAATAGTGAATTACTTAAAAAATTAAACTCAATAGACTATTGTTTCCAATCTTTCCCTAAGTCACTCTCTTTTGAGTATATAGAAAAAAAATATTTTCCAATTATCAATGATTTTGACATATCTAAAAGAGACTTATTAGCTACATCATCTGAACATATCGCACAGCAAATTTCTATCGTATTTAACAAAGAAAAATTAAAAAACTCTCTATTAACTGGTGGAGGTACATTTAACTCAAATCTGTTAAAAAGAATTCGAAACTATACCGAAACAGAACTAATAATTCCTGATAATGAACTCATTGAATACAAAGAAGCTATCGTCTTTGGCTTTTTGGGTCTTTTGAAATATCTAAATCTAAATAATTGCTTTTCTTCAGTTACTGGTTCAAGTAAAGATCATTCGTCTGGTGATATTTACAAAGTTTAATTGTTGAAAAAAAAAAAAGAGGAAACCAAAAATTATATCATTAGTTATTATTTTTGCATTGTTTATGAAATCGCTATTAAAAAAATATGAGGAAAAATCACCAGAAATTGTTTTTGAATGGTCTGATTCGGAAACACAAGCCAAAGGCTGGGTGGTAATTAACTCACTCAGAGGTGGAGCTGCAGGAGGTGGAACAAGGATGAGAGCTGGCCTCACTAAATACGAAGTTCTTTCTTTAGCTAAAACTATGGAAGTGAAGTTTACTGTTTGTGGTCCTGATATTGGTGGAGCTAAGTCAGGAATTAATTTTGACCCAAATGATCCTAGAAAAAGTGATGTTTTAAGAAGATGGTACAAAGCTGTTTCGCCTTTACTGAAAAGTTATTATGGAACGGGAGGTGATTTAAATGTGGATGAAGTTAATGAAGTTATTCCGATTACTGAGGATTGTGGTGTTTGGCATCCACAAGAAGGAATTTTTTCAGGACATTACTCTCCATCATCACCAGAAAAAATAAATCGAATTGGCCAATTGAGGTTTGGTGTTAAAAAAAGAATAGAAACATCAGATTACAGCCCTGACATTAGCAAAAACTATGTTGTTGCTGATATGATAACGGGTTTTGGAGTAGCAAAATCTGTCAAACACTATTATGACATTTGGGGAGGTGATTTGAAAAATAAAAAAGTAATTGTGCAAGGCTGGGGTAATGTTGGATCTTCTGCCGCTTATTACTTATCAAGGTATGGAGCATTGATAGTTGGAATAATTGATAAAAACGGTGGAGTAATTAATGAAAATGGTATCTCACATGATGAAGTGAGACAACTTTTTTTAGAAAAGAAAAATAATAAATTATTTTCAAAAAATGTTATTCCATTTGATGTTGTAAATGAGAAAATTTGGAATCTTAATGCCGATGTTTTTATCCCCTGCGCTGCTTCTAGACTTGTGACAAAAGAAAATCTCAATTCAATGATTTCTTCTGGCGTGGAGCTAATTTCTTCAGGTGCCAATGTGCCTTTTTCAGATCCTGAAATATTCTATGGTCCTATTGCCGAGCTAGCAGATAAAAAAATCAGTTTGATACCTGACTTTATTTCAAACTGTGGAATGGCAAGGGTATTTGCTTATTTAATGGAACAAAGGAGAATTAACCTCGATGATAAAGAAATATTTGAAGATTGTTCTAATACAATAAAATATGCTCTACAAAGTTGTTATGTTGTTAATAAAAGCAAAACTAACATAACTGAAACTGCGCTTGAAATATCTTTAAAAAAATTATTAACTAAAAAAAATAAAAAATCGTGATAACTACTTTAATAATATTATTCATAATCGGATATATTTGTATTGCACTCGAACATCCGATAAAAATTGATAAAGCAGCATCTGCACTAGTCACTGGGGTTTTGTGCTGGACAATTTTTGTAATTTTTTCAGATTTGGGCTATTACAAAATTTCAAAAGAACTTCAATATCACCTGATTCACATTTCTGAAATACTCTTTTTTCTTTTGGGTGCAATGACAATAGTAGAGCTTGTTGATGCTCATCGTGGCTTTTCGATCATCACAGACAGAATAAAGACAACAGATAAAATGAAACTGTTGTGGATAATTTCAATCCTAAGTTTTTTCTTTTCTGCTGTTTTAGATAATTTAACAACTGCAATTGTTATGGCTGCTCTTTTACCAAAGATAATTCGGGACAAAGATGATATTTGGTTTTTTGGTGGAATGGTAATTTTGGCATGTAATGCGGGTGGTGCATGGTCACCGATAGGAGACGTTACAACAATCATGCTATGGATTGGAGGCCAAGTGACTGCATTAAATATTATTACCTCAATTTTTATTCCAAGCTTAGTTTGTATGCTAGCTCCGTTGATATACCTTTCATTTAACGTCAAAGGAAAGGTTAATAGTCCTGTAGTTACTAAAGAGCTCAATCAAGCTAACCTGCCAACAAAAAAAGAAAGTAATCTAGTTTTTTCGCTTGGCGTAATTGGTTTGCTATTTGTTCCATTTTTTAAGACCGTAACTCATTTACCACCGTACATGGGTATGCTTTTAAGTTTGGGAGTTTTGTGGTTTGTAACAGAGATTCTACACAGAAACAAAAAAGGCACTCACAAAGCATCTTTGACGGTTATTGGTGTACTTAAGAAAATAGAAATGCCAACAATTTTCTTTTTTATGGGAATATTACTTGCAGTTTCGTGTTTACAGTCGGTTGGAATCTTAGACGAATTAGCAGATTATTTAAACAATAAAATAGGCAATATTTATGTTATTAATGTGATTGTTGGTTTGATGTCCTCAATTGTTGACAATGTTCCACTAGTAGCAGCAGCCATGGGAATGTACCCTATTGAGTCAACTGGTGTGTTTGCACAGGACGGAATATTTTGGCAGTTTCTAGCTTATTGTGCCGGAACAGGAGGTAGTGTTTTGATTATTGGCTCAGCTGCTGGAGTAGCTGTTATGGGAATATTGAAAATTGACTTTATGTGGTATCTCAAAAAAATATCTTTTCTTGCATTAATTGGCTATGTTTGGGGTGCTTTAACTTATATCCTTTTAGGAATGTTATAATAAATTTTTATTAATATGTTGAATTATTTATTAAACTTTGTAAACCTTGATATGGAAATTGATGAATCATTAGATCTTTTAGAAAGTTCAGAGGGCTTAACTTTGTATGAACTATTTTTCCAAGGTGGAACAGCTGGTCAAGTAATAATTATTATTCTTTTTATTTTATCTGCTATGACAGTTTATATTTTTATTGAGAGATATCTTACAATAAAGAGAGCTATGTTGAGAGACGATTTTTTCTTTAGTTCTATTAAGGATTTTTTGCATGACGGTAAGTTATCATCAGCAATAGATTTATGTGAAAATACTGACACTCCTGTTGCCCGGATTTTAAAGAAAGGAATTATAAGATTTGACAGGTCTTTAGATAACATTTCTCAATCCATTTCTAACGAGGGTAAATTAGAACTCTCGAAACTAGAAAATAACTTAGCCACGCTAGCAACAATTTCGGGTAGTGCGCCTATGATTGGGTTTTTAGGTACTGTAATTGGCATGGTACTTGCTTTTTATGAAATGGCCTCATCTGGAGGACAAATAGACATCGAAATGTTATCAAAAGGAATTTATACTGCTATGACAACAACTGTGGCTGGATTAATTGTGGGAATTATGGCATACCTAAGTTATAATTACCTAGTCTCAAAAATTTCTAGGGTTGTTTTTGAAATTGAGTCAACAGCAATTGAGTTTATTGATTTAATCAATGAAAAAAGAAATTCGTAAATGATTTTAAAATCGCACAACAAAATAAATCCTCATTTTAGCATGTCTTCTATGACAGACATTGTCTTTCTGTTGCTCATTTTTTTTATGCTAACTTCAACTCTTGTTACAACAAATGCTTTAGAAATCATACTACCATCTAGTTCTGCTCAACCTTTGAAAAAACAATCTGTTTCTGTATCAATTACTGAAGATCTTAGATATTTTGTAAATAATGAATCTGTTGAAAGATTATTTTTAGATTCTAAGTTAAAAGCTGTCATGAATCAAGATAATGACGTGACAATTGTTTTAAGAGCTTCTAAGTCTATTCCTTACGAATTTATAGTCGAGGTCATGGATATTGCATATAAAAATGGCTATAAAATCGTCTTAGCCACTCAGTCAAAATAAACCGATTAATGTTTAAACATAAAAACAAAAAAATTGGTCTAGTTGGAACTTTCATTTTTCATGTAACTCTAATATTAGTGTGTATTTATAGCACACTCCAAAGCAAAATTACTCCCCCTCCTTTAGCTATTGCAGTACAATATATGCCAACCGAAAACAATTATTCTGACAACGAAATCATCGAGACAAAAAAAAATGACTTAACAGATGAAAAAAAGAACTTGTACGAAGAAGAAATCGTTGAAGATGTTTCGAGTGATGTATTAGTTCAAAGTTCGGAAGATACAATTAGAAATAAAAAAACAAATATTGAAGAAGATTCATATTTGAGTGATGATCTTTTGGACGCACTAGAAATTTTAAAAAACACCAAGTCCTTACCTGAAATTATGTCAGATCAATTAGATGACACCATTTCCATTATCGAAACTGAAATTAGTCAAAATAGTGATGGTTATATTTTATCTAATAAAAGATTTGCTATTTCAAAAATAAAACCTAAATACACATGTAATAAAAGTGGGACGGTTGTTGTAAGAGTATGGGTAAACAGAAAAGGAGAGACTATAAAGGCTGAGGCTGGAGTTAGAGGCACAACTGAATCTGCATCTTGTCTTTTGAATGAGGCTAAAACAGCTGCTCTTAAAACAACTTGGACTCCTTATTTTGATGCACCTGAAGTACAAATCGGCAAAATTACTTATAACTTCTACATTAACTGATGACATTTGAAGAAATTACAAATTGGTTATTTAGTCAGTTACCAAATTATCAAACAAGAGGGAAGTCTGCATACAAGGAAAATTTAGATAACATTAGCAAATTCATTGAACTAACCAAGTTAAATCACTCTCAGATTGATACAATTCATGTTGGTGGCACAAATGGCAAAGGATCGGTTTGTCATATGCTTGCCTCTGTCTTACAAAAATCAAACCTCAAAGTTGGTCTATTTACATCACCTCACGTTTTTGATTTTAGAGAAAGAATAAGGTTAGATGGTAAAATGATTTCAAAAAAATACGTAATTGATTTTGTACTTACAAACAAAGAAATATTTGAGAAACTAGAAATGTCTTTCTTTGAAATGAATGTAGCTTTAGCTCTAAGCTATTTTGTTAATAACAGAGTGGATATTGCTATAATTGAAGTTGGCTTAGGAGGAAGACTGGATGCAACTAATATTATTGAACCGGTTTTGTCAGTTGTTACAAATGTATCATATGATCACACAAGTATTCTAGGAAATTCATTAGAGAAAATAGCAAAAGAAAAAGCAGGTATAATAAAAAGAAACACTCCATTTCTTTTGGGTTTTGACAATCACTTAACAAAAATATTTAAAGACGTGGCCAGAGAAAATGATGCACCTTTCTTTATTTCAAATTCTTTTAATTATGAATGTGACTTAAAGGGACTTTATCAAGATCAAAATATAAATACTTGTGTAAGCGCACTTAAACTTCTTAAAAATTTTAAATTTTCTAAAGAAGATATCTCAAGTGGCTTAGAAAATGTAAAAGAGAATACTGGTATCACTGGAAGGTGGCAAGTATTTGAGAAACCAATTCTGACAATTTGCGACATAGCCCATAATGTTGAAGCACTAAAAATAGTTTTTAGTCAAATTGGGGAACTGCAAAAAAAGATTCATGTAATTATCGGATTTTCTAGTGACAAAGACATAGAAAGAATTGTTAAAATTCTCCCCTCAGAGTTTAAATATTACATTTGCTCTTCATCGAATAGTAGAATAATTAATCCAAAACAAATAACATATATGTTCAAAGAAAAGAAATTAAACTATTTAACCTTCGATAGTGTATTCTCAGCATATAAAACTATCATGCAAAAGTCACCTAAAAACAATATCAGTCTAGTTACTGGTAGTACATTTATTGTTTCAGATTTTTTAAAAAATTTAGATAAAGTTTGAAAGATTCCTATATTTGCATTCTTATTGGGGCGATTAGCTCAGTTGGTTCAGAGCACCTGCCTTACAAGCAGGGGGTCACTGGTTCGAATCCAGTATCGCCCACTATTAAGCCCTCTCAAAGAGGGTTTTTTTTTCAAGGGGTCATTAACTCAGTTGGTTTAGAGTGTTACCTTGACAGGGTAGAAGTCACTGGTTCGAATCCAGTATGACCCACCAAAAATAAACCCACTCAAATTAGTGGGTTTACTTTTTCATATAGCATCCCGTTATATTTTTTACCTTCCTTATTATAATATCCTTTTATACAAGGATCTTTTAGTTTAAAATTACATTTCTCTAACACACGAGCAGAAGAAACATTTTCTTCAAATGTATATGCAAATATTCTTTTAAACTTATATGTAGTAAATGCAATATCACTCATTTTATTCAAAACCTTTGTCATTATTCCTTGATTCCAAAATTCATATGCAAGCCAATAACCACATTCTGTTTCATTCAGATCTTCACTTGTTTTAAACCCAAAACCACCAATTACTTCACTATTCATTCTTATTGACCAACTTGTTTCTCGACCAAAATCTTTTGATCTTTTAGCAAAATATTTTAAAGCCTCGTATGCATCTTGTAAAGTATATGGGTATGGAATATTTACTGTATATCTATATACATTATAATCATTTATCCTATTAATAAAAACAGGAAAATCACTTTCTTTTAAAGGAGAAAGTGATAACTCTTTATTAAGTTTAATAAATTTCATGGTGCAAAATTACTAATAAAAGTATCAAAAAAGTTCGAAATAAGGACCGAGAGGTCCACCAAAAACTAACCCACTCAATTGAGTGGGTTTTATTATTTTTACGGTATGTCTATAAAAGAATATATAAACTCGTTAAGCTCTGAAAAAAAAGATACTGTTAAAAAAATCATTTCAGTAATACATAGAAAATTACCAAAAGGATTTAGTGAACAAATGAACTATGGAATGCCTTCATGGGTCGTTCCTCATTCAACATACCCTAAAGGATATCATTGTTCTCCAGAGCTACCTTTACCATTTTTATCG
>PKDT01000024.1 GCA_002863085.1 Flavobacteriales bacterium | reverse complement strand
TTTAAATCATGATATTATCAATTTTATTAGAAGCAGCAACTGAATACGGTGCAACGCTTGGAATTGGGTACGGCGTGGCAGCTCTTGGAGCTGGTGTTGCTGCACTTGGTGCCGGCTTAGGTATTGGAAAAATAGGCGAGGGCGCGCTTCAAGCCATGGCAAGACAACCAGAGGCAATCAATGACTTAAGAGCTAGCATGATATTAATGGCGGCTTTAGTCGAGGGGGCGGCTTTTTTTGCTATGGTCGTTGGGTTACTTGTGATGTTTATGAAGTAGTATAAAATTTATAAATAATTAATATGGAACTTGTTACACCAGGCATAGGTCTATTGTTTTGGATGTTACTAGCATTTTCTATTGTGTTAGTATTGCTCAAAAAATTTGCATGGAAGCCAATTTTGACAGCCCTAAAAGATCGTGAAGATAGTATTCAGTCCGCCCTAGATAAAGCAGATGAGGCTAGAAGGCTCAGTGAATCTGCTAATGAGGATGTTGAAAAAATGATATTAGAGGGAAGAAGAAGTAGAGAGCTAATGCTTAAAGATGCAAAAGACGAGATTGCTGAATACAAAAAGACACAAAAGGAAATGATAAAAAATCAGGTAAATTCTGAACTTACAGCCGCTAAAGAGGAAATTCAACAACAAAAAAGACTTGCAGTTGATGAGTTAAAGAAATCTATTGCTAGTATTTCTGTTGAAATTGCAGAAAAAATTATCAAAAAAGAACTTGAGTCAAAAAGTAGATATGATCAGTTAATTGAGGATAGTGTAAAAAATTTAAACATTTAATTTTGAATAACAAGGTTTCATACAGGTATGCTAGAGGACTTTTTCAGTTAGCAAAGGACCAAGGCCTTCTAAAGGATATTTTGAGCGACTGCCAACTAATTTTGAAACATGAGCAAAATAAAGAGTTCAGTGACTTAGTAATGAACCCGACACTGAGCAAGGAAAAAAAGCAAAAAATCTTTATGGAAGCATTTAAAGGCCAAGTGTCCATAAAGTTTTTAGATTTTTTTAAATTACTCATAACTAAGGGGAGAGAAACACATCTTTTTTCAATCACCAAAACTTACATTATGTTATACAATAAGCTTAAATCCATTATTGTTACCGAAGTAGTTTCAGCCACTCCGCTTGAAAACAACGTACTTAAAATGATCAAAGAAAAGTTTACTTCGTTGGGCGAGATTGAAATAACACAAACAATTGACAAAAATATTGTTGGTGGAATTATTGTCAAAGTGGGAGACCTGCAATACGACTTAAGCATTAGAAACCAGATAAATAGTGTCAAAAGAGCATTTAAAATTTAAACTAAATAAAAATGACAGAAATTAAGCCATCAGAGGTATCAAAAATACTAAAAAAAGAACTAGAAAATTTAAATAATAACAATAGTCTAGACGAGACAGGAACAGTGCTTGCTGTAGGTGACGGAATTGCCCGACTCTACGGCCTTTCTAATGTTGAGTCAGGTGAAATCATTGAGTTTAATGATAACGAAAGCCAACAGGCTATAGTTCTAAATCTTGAAGAAGATAATGTCGGTGCAGTTTTACTCGGCTCATCAAGTGACATAAAAGAGGGAGATATTGTTAAGAGAACTAAAAAAATTGCCTCAATCAATGTTGGTGAAGGGATGCTTGGCAGGGTTGTTAATGCTCTTGGCCAACCTATTGATGGAAAAGGGCCAATAACAGGTCAAACATATGAAATGCCGCTTGAGAGAAAAGCTCCAGGAGTCCTCTATAGACAACCGGTTAATGAGCCTTTACAAACAGGCATCAAGGCAATAGATGCAATGATTCCAATTGGAAGGGGCCAAAGAGAATTAATAATTGGAGACAGACAAACAGGAAAAACATCTGTGGCTATTGATACTATAATTAATCAAAAAGAGTTTTATGACAAAGGTGAACCGGTATATTGTGTTTATGTAGCAACCTCTCAAAAGGGCTCAACTGTTGCTAACATTTCTAAGATGTTGAGTGATAATGGGGCACTAGCTTATACCGTAATAGTGTCTGCCTCAGCATCCGACCCAGCTCCGATGCAATTTTACTCCCCATTTACGGGCGCTGCTATTGGTGAGTTTTTTAGAGATACTGGTCGACACGCTTTAATTGTTTATGATGACCTATCTAAACAAGCTGTTTCCTATAGAGAGGTTTCGCTTTTATTAAGGCGACCACCAGGAAGAGAAGCTTATCCGGGTGACGTCTTTTATTTGCACTCAAGGCTTCTTGAAAGAGCTGCAAAGATTAACTCGTCAGACGAAATAGCAAAATCTATGAATGACTTACCAGATTCAATTAAATCAATTGTCAAGGGTGGCGGTTCTTTAACAGCACTACCTATTATTGAAACACAGGCCGGCGATGTGTCGGCCTACATTCCAACAAATGTAATCTCAATTACTGACGGACAAATATTTTTAGAAGCGGACTTATTTAATTCAGGTGTTCGCCCAGCAATTAACGTTGGAATCTCTGTGTCTCGAGTTGGCGGTAGCGCACAGCTAAAGGCAATGAAAAAGGTGTCAGGTACTCTTAAGCTTGATCAAGCACAGTACCGAGAGTTAGAAGCCTTTGCAAAATTTGGCTCAGACCTTGATGCCGCTACTACAGCTGTTCTTGAAAAAGGCAAGAGAAACGTAGAGATTTTAAAACAAGGCCTAAATAAGCCAATGAGGGTTGAAGAACAGGTTGTAATTATATTCTGTGGTGTTAACGGGCTCTTAAATAATGTTGAGGTCTCAAAAATAAAAGATTGTGAAGAAGAGATTATTAATCAAATGAAAAAGAATCATTCTAAATCAATGGGAGAGTTAATACTAGGTAACCTCACAGAAGAGGTCAAAAGCGATATTAAAAGTGTTGCTAAAAGAGTTGTAAAAATTTTTAGCTAATGCCAAATTTAAAGGAAATAAGATCTAGGATAGTTTCTGTTTCGTCTACGATGAAAATTACCAGTGCCATGAAAATGGTATCTGCAGCTAAATTAAAAAAAGCACAAGATAGAATGCAGAATATTAAGCCATATTCTACTGCATTAGATGATGCTATCCAAAACCTCATTCCTAGTGTTTCGTCTTCTGATATTGTTTTAACTAAAAGTTTTTCACAGGACGAGGCCCACTTAATTGTTCCAATATCATCCAACAGGGGGCTTTGTGGGGCTTTTAACGCAAACGTTTTTAAAGAGGTTCGAAGTTCTAAAAATCAAGACAAAATAGAAGTTTATGCTATTGGGAAAAAATCAATAGAGCTATTTAGAAGAGCAGGATATAAAATTATAGGTCAGAACTCTGATATAATCGATACTCCGAACTACAGTCAATCAAAAGGAATTTCTAATTATATTATTGAGGGCTTCAAATTAGGAAAATGGTCTAGTGTGTCAATTGTGTGTAATTTATTCAAAAATGCAGCCACACAATCAGTCATTAATAACCAAATTTTACCTATTTGTTTTGAACCAAATAATGTAAGGGCTAAGGATTACATATTTGAGCCGGATAAAAAAACAATTATAAATAAATTGGTTCCCGATCAAGTACACACCAAACTATTTGAATCTATTTTAAATTCAGTTGCTGCTGAACATGGCGCTAGGATGACAGCTATGCATAAAGCTACAGACAATGCAAATGAATTAAAGCAAAATCTCACCCTGTCATACAATAGACAAAGGCAGGCTGCTATTACTAATGAAATTTTAGAAATAGTTGCTGGTGCAGAGGCCCTGAAGGGATCTTAATTTTCAAATAGCTATACATACTGTAATAACATTATATTTATGTTTTTTAGAAAAACAACCCTTACACAACAAATTTTATTCTCTACAATATTATTAATAAGCTCATCACTTTGCATTTTTGCTTGGGTAAATATTAGTCAAATTAAGAAGGATACTATAAATTATAACTACGAACGCTTAGCCCGAAAAGATAGAGCTGTCACAAAGTCTGTTGAAGCTCTTGTAGATTTTAACCTTCCAGTTGATTTGGCCTTTTCTCAAAAACTCAAGGAAATTAGTTTAATTCACAAAATCCGATTAAATGTTTATGACCTTGAGGGAAGCTTTTTAATGGCATCGGACAGCTTACTTCAAAATGACACAATAATAACATCAAAAATCGGACAAGATATAATAAGCTCTATAAATAGCCAGACCAACAAAAGAATTGAATATGAAAAGGGCGTATATTTCGGAACATATAGAATTATATTTAAACCAAAATCACCGTTTATAACAGACGATCAACCCGCAATATCAAATACACCATACTGTATATTACATGTGGTTTATGATAAAAGTACGAAGGACGATATATTAAATAAAACAAATCAGCAGATTAAGAAGTTAATTAGGATATACCTTTTATTGTTGCTTTTAGGTATATTTTCCACCGTATTCTTACTTAATCAAATAACAACCAGACTTAGGTCAGTTACAAAGTATCTGAAGGGGGCACATAATACAACAAACCTAAAGCCACTAAGTTGGCCAGTTGATGATGAAATTGGGCAATTAGTGCAGGCCTACAATAGCCTGATAAAACAGTTAGACATTACGACAAAACAGCTCATTCGAAGCGAAAAAGAGGGCGCTTGGAAGAAGATGGCAAAACAAATAGCTCATGAAATAAAAAACCCGCTAACACCCATGAGGCTAAATGTTCAGTATCTTGAAAAATCCTTTAAAGATGGTAAAGGGCGTAAATTATATTCAGATGATTGGGAGGAAAAGCTGTTTAGTTTTTCTAAAACAATGATTCAACAAATAGATACCCTCACTAGGGTTGCTAATGCCTTTTCAGACTTTGCAAGTTTAAATAAACAAAGTTTAGAGAAAATTTGTCTTGTAAGTGAGGTTGAGAGAATAGTAAATCTATTTAAAAAAAATAACGTTAAATTAAAATATGACAAGAAGCTAAACTCAATGAACGTCATGATTGACAAAACACACTTAACAAGAGTGTTAAATAACTTAATAAACAACTCACTTCAATCCGCAAAAGCCACTGAGCCGATAATAGTTGAGGTTAATTTAAAAAGTCAAAAAAAATATCACATTATTAGTGTGTCAGATAACGGTGCGGGTATTCCACCAGATATACAAAATAAAATTTTTGAACCAACATTTACAACAAAAAATAGTGGAACTGGACTCGGCTTAGCAATGGTTAAGAAAATAGTAGATGATTCAAAGGGAAAGATTTCTTATATTACTTCTAAAAACGGCACAACATTCAACATTATGCTACCAATTAAAAATTAATAAATTTAACAACTATGAAAATTGAAACAATTTTTCCTGGCGACTTTGATAAGCTGCATGAAAACGAGAGTGTACTTTTTCAACTGGATAGGGATACAGGAATAGCAATTATTTTAATTAATAGACCATCCCAATTAAATGCGCTTAATAAAGCTGTAATTTGTGGAATATCGGAAGTATTAGATATAATAAACAACGAAAGAAAAATTAAATGCATTCTAATTTCTGGATCTGGTGAAAGAGCCTTTGTCGCTGGGGCAGACATAAAAGAGTTCAAGGACTTTAACAGAGCTGATGCATTTAATTTGAGCAAATTTGGTAAAGAAAAATTATTTAATAAAATAACTAATTTTTCTAAACCAATAATTGCTGTTATTAGTGGCTATGCTTTAGGCGGGGGGCTAGAACTTGCTTTAGCCTGTCACTTAAGGGTTGCAACAGATTCTTCAAAGTTGGGCCTACCCGAATGTTCGTTGGGTCTAATCCCGGGCTACAACGGAACCCAGAATTTAACTAAAATCGTTGGATCTAATATTGCGCTAGAGATGATTTTAACCTCAAAAATAATTTCTTCTGATAAGGCCCATAGCTTTGGTATTATTAATTACTGTGTAAAAAAAGATAAGCTGTTGAGTGAAGCACTAAATTTAGCTACTTTGTGTGCTAACATTTCTCCAGAGTCAGCAGCCGCTGCAATAAAATCCGTTAATTCTACGTATTTAAATAATGGGGAGGAAATAGAAAGTGAGGAATTTTCTAAATTGTTTGATACAAAGAATTTTAACGAAGGAATTAGTGCTTTTTTGGAGAAGAGAAAACCGAACTTTACTTAATGCTTGAACTTAAACAGCTATATAGTCAAACACTTATTTATGGTTTTAGTAGTGTATTAGCCAGAGTGTTAAATTTTTTATTAGTGCCGCTTTATACAAGCATTTTTTTACCATCTGAATATGCAATTGTTACAGAGATGTATGCCTACGCTGCAATGTTAATGATTCTTGGGTCTTTTGGAATGGAAACATCAATGTTTAGATACATTAATAAATATAAAAAGCAGGATAGTTCAACAATATTTTCTACAGCATTCGCATTTGTTTTTTTTAATGCAATTACGCTTTTGATTATCGGCTCTGTTTTTTATCAGTCTATTTCGAATAGTATCGGATATAACAATAACCCAGAATATGTATTATATTTTGCATTTATTATAGCTTTCGACTTAATTACAATCATCCCATTTGCACTTTTAAGACAACAGAACAAAGCCAAATCCTTTGCACTTATTAAGACTATAAATATCATTATTAATATTTTTTGTAATGTCCTTTTTTTTATTGTTATTCCCTTTTTTATTAAGTCAAGTTATTTACAATTTTCGCACATCATAGGGGGGTATACTATATCTGTTGAGTATGTGTTTTTGTCAAACCTTATTGCTAGTTTTGTTACAATTATTTTTTTAATGAGAATAATTAATAAAAATTTATCATCATTTGATTATTCTATATTTAAAAAAATGTTAAAATATGCTGCACCCATCCTAGTTGCAGGAATTGCATTTGTAATTAACGAGTCTGCAGACAAAATTTTACTTAAATATCTATTGCCGAAGAGTGTTTCAATGCGTGAACTTGGAATATACTCCGCGTGTTATAAGCTTACTATTTTTATGACGCTTTTTGTTCAGGCATATAGGTATGCTGCTGAGCCTTTTTTCTTTAATAAGTTTAATCAGCCAAATTCAAAAAAAATATATTCATTAATGCTCCAGTTATTTGCACTTGTTTCGGGTTTTATTTTTTTACTTATTGTTTTGAATTTAGAAATAGTAAAATTAATTATTCCTAATCCGCTGTATCATGAGGGGGTAAAAATTATTCCAATAGTTCTTTTGGCTAACATTTTTTTGGGTATTTATTATAATCTATCAGTTTGGTATAAAGTAATTGATAAGACATATTATGCTGCAATAATTTCTACAATAGGCGCTTTGATAACTATTGTTTTTAATATATTATTAATTCCAAAAATTGGATATATGGGTGCTGCGTGGTCAACCATGCTATGTTATTTATCAATGATGGCTATTTCTTTTGTATTAGGAAGACGTAATTACTTTATAAATTATAACGTATATAAATCGTCATCCTATATCATTATCGCTATATTAATATTGTTTTTAAGCAGTGTTTCAAAATACGAGATATATAATAATATTCAGATTGACAATACAATATTTATTTTATTATATACTATCTTTATGTATAAAGAGATTAAAAAAATATTCAAACAAAATAAAAATAAACTTAATGAGAATCCCTCTTATTAATAGATCCAAGCACACTGTGCCCACATATAAGACAAGTGGTTCATCAGGAATGGATATTAGAGCAAATTTAACTGAGCCTATCATATTGGCCCCAAATCAACGTAAAGCCGTTTCAACAGGACTGTTTTTGGAACTTCCAGAAAATTTTGAGATTCAGGTGAGACCAAGGAGCGGACTTGCTTTAAAAAATGGTATTTCGGTCCTTAATTCGCCAGGAACAATTGATTCAGACTATCGAGGTGAAATCGCTGTAATATTAATTAATCATTCTAATGAGGATTTTGTAATTAAAGACGGAGATAGAATTGCTCAAATTGTTTTAACAAAATTTGAGACAATTGAATGGTCTGAGGTTAATTCAATAAACTCCACAGACAGGGGTTCAGGGGGATTTGGTAGTACAGGTAGAAATTAAATTATGAACATTATTATTCCAATGGCAGGCAGGGGCACCCGATTGCGCCCCCAAACACTAGTTACCCCTAAGCCGTTAATCGAGTTTGGTGGAAAAACAATCATTCAAAGAATTGTTGATTTATTTTCCTCGTTTAAAAAACTAAATATAAAGAAGTTGGGTTTTGTAATTGAAAGAAAAGATGATTTTATTGAAGAAATCATATCTAATATTTCAAATCAAAATGGAATTTCATTTGAAGTATTTTATCAGGGAGAGCCCAGGGGAACAGCTCACGCAATCTATTCTGCGAGGAAAATGTTAAAGGGGCCAACATTAATTGCATTTGCAGATACTGTTTTTGAATCACATAGAATTTTTGACATAAAATCTGATGGCTGTCTTTTTGTAAGTGAGGTCACCGATCCTAGTTCTTATGGTGTTGTCGTCACTAACACAGACGGCAGTATTAAAAAGTTTGTAGAAAAGCCGAATAAGCCAATTTCAAACTTAGCTTTAGTTGGTGTTTATTATTTTAAAGAGGGGCAGATTTTAAGTCATGAAATTGAAATTATTTTAAAAAACAATATACTTTGCAAGGGAGAATACCAACTTACTACTGCTCTTGAAAATCTGCGGTCAAAAAATATGAGGTTCACAACCCATAAAATAAATAACTGGTTGGATTTTGGAACAGTCCAAAATCTAATTAATTCTCATAAAAAACTAGTAGTTGATAATAGTATGAATCACAAAGAGTTCAAAAATACAATTATTAAAGAACCCTGTTATATCGGTCCCGACGTATCAATTGAAAACTCAACCATTGGACCGTTTGTAAGTGTTGGTGGTTCAACAAAGATAGTGTCGTCAGTCATTGATAACTCTATAATTCAGTCGGGTTCTGTTATTAGTGATGCTAAACTAAGTAACTCATTAATTGGGAAAAATGTAGTGTATAAGCCAAACCCAATAGAGGTTAACATTGGAGACTATTCAACTTTTAAGTAATAAAAATGAAAAATATAATCTTCACAGTCTCAATCCTGCTTACAGCTTATTGTTTTTCACAAGAAAATCTTTTTAATTCAATTGACAAAAATGAAAAAGAATACATGAACTTTTATTTTGAGGCAGAAAGAAACAAGGTTTTAGAGGACTATGATAATGCACTAGAGCTTTATGAAAAATGTATTAAAATAAATCCAGATGAGCCATCTGCATACAACGAGGTTGCAAAAATTTACTTTTTTTTTAATGACTGGGAAAACTCTGAGGACTATATTAAAAATGCTATTTCTTTAGACCCCACAAACAAGTGGTATTATTTTTTACTGCTGGACATATATAGCATAAATTCAAACACGGCTAATCAGCTCGATGTATATGATAAGCTTCTTAATCTTGATCCAGAAAACCTCAACTATATTTTAGCAAAGATTAAGATTCTTACTGATTTGAAAGAATATAAAAAAGCTTTAAAATATATAAAAAACACAAAAAAAACCTTTGGCGATATAATAGAGTTAATGAAAAGAGAGGTTGATATATATATCTTACAAGATAACTTTAAATTGTCTGAACAAAAAGCATTACAATTAATTGAAAAGTTTCCAAATGTTGAGGAATCTTACGAAGTTTTAACAAGTGTATATTTATATTTTAGTCAGTATGATAATGCAATTTCAATATATTTGGACCTTTTAAGTATAAACCCTGACAATTCACGAGCCCTTGTTGCTTTATACAAAATTTACTCAAATAAAAACGATATTAGTGAAAAACAAAATTACTTATTAAAAATTGTTGAAAACAAGCTTATATCATTAAACTCAAAAAAGGAATTGTTTTATGAGTTGCTAAAAAGTAATAAACACTTAGAAATGGATTCATTTAAGGTTATAGTTGAAAAATGCCTTTCTTTTTCTAAAGATGACCCACTATTAAATTTAATTATGGCCGACCTTTACAGTAAGGACAAAGATTATAAAATGGCCCTACAAAGTTACAAAAAGTCAATGGGATCCTTATATGTCAAAGATGAATATGTGTACAATAAAATGATTGAAATTCACTTTAACCAAGGAAGCTATAATGATGTTCTAAGTGTAACCACGCTAGCTATTGAAACGTATCCTTTTACCGCCAGATTTTACTACCTTAAAGCACTTGCACACCTTAACCTTGAAGAGTTCCAGCTTGCAATTGGTGTGTTAAACAGTGGACGGGATTTTATTATTGATAACAATCAGTTCGCATCAGAGTACTACTCAATATACGGTGACATATACCATAAAGTTGAAAACCACACCAAATCTGATGAATATTATGATTTGTCATTAAGCTATAATAATGAAAATGTTTACGTACTAAACAATTACAGTTACTATCTGTCATTGAGAGGTGAAAAGCTTGAGCTAGCTCTTGAGATGACGACATTATGTAATGAATTAACCGCTAAAAACCCAAATCCATCTTTTTTAGACACATATGCATGGGTTTTATATAAATTAAACTTGTTTGACCGAGCAAAGGCTCAAATTGAAAAAGCAATTAAACTTGAAGCGAATAGTTCTACTATTTTTGATCACTATGGTGACATACTTAATAAGCTAGGCGATAAGACCGGGGCGATTTTAGAATGGAAAAGAGCATTGAGTATAGACCCAGAAAAAAATGAGATTAGAAACAAGATTATAGAAAATGAGTAGGTCCCTTATTTGCCTTTTATTAATTTTTTCTTCTTGTAATTTTTTTCTTAAAAAAAACACCAACTCGTTGCACTTGAGGGCAAACATCGAACTTGAAAACACAAATAAATCTTTTACAAAGTTAAAGACAAGTTCGGTCATAAAAAAGGACAATATAAATATTACATTTTCAACTAGCTTTGGATTAAAAATACTGGAAATGGAATATAAAAATGACACATTATTTTTTAAAGAAAAGATGTTGAATAATAAATATTATATTTCTGCAAAGGACCACGGGCTCAAAATAAAGCCTCAAAAGATTTATTATTATTTAAGTTCTAAAAAGTCTTTGTCGAAAACAAAAATACTTGATTTAAAACTATTTGAAATATTAATAAACTCCAGTAGCGATTTTTCTCATCTAAAGAAAAATTCAAATAGGCTGAGTCTCCCAACAAGGTTATCGATAATACCAAGGTTTGATGATATTAACAATATTCCCCTTTTCAATTCATTTAACAGAGACACGCTAAATTTAAATATTGATTATAAGAGCATTAAAATTGTAAAAAATGAAAATTAAAATTATAGTTTTTATTTTAGTTTCAAAGCTTACGTTAGTTTCAGCTCAATCGTATCGTGAACTTGTGGAGGAGAAAGAGCAATTATTAAAGGAGTCTAGTGAAATTAATTTTCTACTAAAAAAGACAGAGGCATCCAAGTCTGTCACATTAGAAGATTTATCACTATTAAACAACGAAATTAATGTTCAAAAAAATATTTTAAAAATATTCGATAAAGAAATAAATGCACTGGCTACTGAAAAGAAAAATATAGAGTCGGAGCTTATACAAAACACAGCCGACCTTGACTTTTTAGAGCAGAGTTACTCAAGGCTATTGAGGTCATCACATATTTTTAGCTTGAAACAAAGCCCAGTCAAGTTCTTTTTATCCTCCCAAAGTTTTAATCAACTTTCAAGAAGAATTTATCATATGAGGTCGGTTGAGCGCAGTAAAAGAAGGTTGTTTGATGAAATTAAGGGGAAAAAAAAAGAAATATTAAATAAAAAAGAAGAGGTTACCCAAAAAAAATCTCATCAAATCAAGCTTAAATACAAAAAAAATCTAGAGTTAGATAAGCTGAGTCAATCCAAAACCGCCAAAGAACTAATGATAAATAACTTAATATTAAAGCAAGACTCACTAAAAAAAGTGTTGCAGAAAAAAAACACAAGGTCGGATAAAATTTCTAAAGAAATTTTATTAATACTTGAAGAGCAAAAAAATCTTGAAAAACTCAACCCTAAATTTGAATTGGTTTCTCAAAAGTTTGAAGAAAATAAAGGCAAATTACCTTGGCCCGTCAACAGAGGATCTGTTGTTAGTAATTTTGGAGAGGTTCCCCACCCCGTTTTAAAGGGTATATCGACAATTAATAATGGAATTGAAATTGCTACTAGTGAGAGTAGCGTAAGATCAATTTTTGACGGTGAGGTAACAAAAATTATAGTTATGCCTAACGGGCAAAAGGTGGTGATAATTCGTCATGGCCAATATTTTTCTGTATACTCCAATTTACAGGGGCTGAATGTAAATAGTGGTGACAAATTAAAAACTAATGAAACAATTGGCACACTAGATGATAAGAAATCTGTCAAAAGATCTGTTTTGGGTCTTCAGATTTGGAAGGGGCGAGAAAAGCTAAACCCGAGACATTGGTTGGGGGGTTATTAAAATATAAAAATCTTTACTAATTTTATTAAAATTTAAAATATGAATTTAACATTAAATATTGTAGGTTTATTAGGGCTCCCTGGCGGGGGTGAGTGGATCATAATAGCTTTAGTTATTTTAATTCTTTTTGGCGGCCGTAAAATTCCTGAGCTCATGAGGGGGCTGGGAAGTGGCATTAAGGAATTTAAAAAGGCAACTAAAGATGATCAGTTAAAAAGTGAGGATAACAAAATTAATGAGCCTAAAAAATAAAAACCTTGAAAAACCACGCGTCTCTAAAAGAAGTACAAAGAGATTTGTTTTCTAACAAAACCTCTTGTGTCAAAATTGTCAGAGAGTTCATTCATAATATAAGTGAAAAACAACACCTTAATGCGTTTGTTGAAGTTTTTAGTGACACAGCGCTTATTAAAGCAAAAGAGGTTGACGACAAAATAAAAAATAAAAACCAAGGAAAATTAGCTGGGCTTGTTGTTGGGATAAAAGATAACATTTGTTATGCTAAACATACATGCACTGCTTCTTCAAAAATATTAGAAGGCTTTATATCTCCCTATTCATCTACCGTTGTAGATAGGTTAATTTCGGAAGATGCAATAATTATTGGAAGACTCAATTGTGATGAATTTGCTATGGGCTCTAGTAATGAAAACTCATACTATGGTCCTGTAAAGAATCCCATTAATGAAAGCTATGTCTCGGGAGGTTCTTCGGGCGGAAGCGCGTCGGCAGTCTCAGCGAATTTATGTCATCTTGCCCTTGGCTCTGACACTGGTGGGTCTGTAAGACAACCGTCTGCATTTTGTAATTTATTTGGTTTAAAACCCACTTACGGCTTAGTTTCGAGACACGGTCTAATATCATACGCTTCATCATTTGACCAAATAGGCCCGATAGCAAAATCTATACACGACATTAATAAAGTAATGGATGTTATCTCGGGCAGTGATGAGTTTGATAACACGTGTGTCGGATCATTATTTGGCCAACAAAAAATAAGTTCTCAAAAAAGAAAAAGATTTGCAGTGCTTAAAGACGCTCTTGAGTTCAATGATTTAGATTCTAGAATAAAAAAACAATTTGAAAATTTTGTAAAGTCATTAGAGTCCTCAGGTCATGAAATAAACTATATTAGTTTACCAATGCTGGAATATCTTGTTCCATGTTATTATATACTAACTACAGCCGAAGCTTCATCAAATTTAGCTCGCTATGATGGGATAAGGTTTGGTTTTCAGTCTCAAGACCAATGTATTAGCTCAACCAGAAGTTTGGGGTTTGGAAATGAGGTCAAACGAAGAATTTTGCTAGGAACCTATGTGTTAAGTGAGGGCTACTATGATGCATATTATATCAAGGCTCAAAAGGTTAGAAATTTATTGCAGCAAAGTATAAAAAAAATTCTATTAAAAAATGACTTCATAATATTACCCACTACACCAAATCTTCCATTTAAAATAGGTAAAAAACCTGTTAACCCAGTTAAGAGATATATTGAAGATATTTTCACTGTTCAAGCAAACCTATCTGGCCACCCTTCATTTTCGTTCCCTTATGGAGATTCTATTGAGAATGGCTTTAAAGCATCTATTCAAATTATAGGAGATTTTTTTAAAGAAAGAGAGATTTTAAACACTGTTAAAAATGTTTTGTAGGTTACTAATTTTAATAATTATCTTCTTGAACTTATCCCCACTTTGTTCACAAAATAAACAAGAGGTGGTCAATTTCCATGATGATAAGTTTCTGAAATTCGATACCCTTTTTTCAAATTTTAAATTGATTGAGTCAAATATTATTAAAGACAGCTCATTTAATGAGGAGGTAATTAAACTTAGGCTCGACTCATTAAATCAACTTACCCCTTTAGAGCTAACATATAATCAAACAGTCCTAAAATTTATAAAGTTTTATATAAAACAAAGAAAGTCTCAAGTTGCTAAACTGCTAGCCTTGTCAGATTATTATTTTCCAATCTTTGAAGAATATTTGGACAAATACTCAATGCCATTAGAGCTAAAGTACATACCAATTATCGAGTCTTCATTAAGGGTTGATGCTAGGTCTCCCGCTGGAGCTGTTGGAATTTGGCAGTTTATGTATTACACAGCAAAGGAGTACAACCTAAGAATAAATTCGTATCTAGATGAGAGGAGAGATGTTTATAAATCAACGGAAGCGGCATGTCAATATTTAAACAAAGCGTTTAACATTTTTGATAATTGGGAGTTGGCGGTAGCTTCATACAACTGCGGCCGGGGTAATGTTACAAAGGCTCTTCGTAGGTCTGGTGGAGAGTTGAATTATTGGAAGATAAGACCCTTTTTGCCAAGAGAAACAAGAAACTACATACCAGCTTTAATTTCAGTTATATATGTTATGAATTATGCTTCAGAACATGGAATAAAAGCTGACACGACATATTCGATTGACACACATACAATTGATACTGTTCAATTAAAAAAACCAATTAAAATTTCTCATCTTGCTGAAGTTTTACAAATAGAACAAAGTTTAATAGAAGAACTCAACCCCGTGTATAAAAATAAGCTGGTCCCATATAGGTCTGGTGAAAAGTTTCATGTTGTTTTACCTCATTATAAATGGGGCGTATTTTTAAATAATGAAGACAGTATTTATAGTTTGTTAAATAAAATGGAGGAGGATGAAAACCTAGAATATCCACTATTTAGTGACATTGAAAAAATAAAATATGTTGTAAAAAGTGGTGATTATTTAGGGCGCATTGCTAGAAAGTATAAATGCAAAGTTTCAGATATTATGACTTGGAATGACCTAAGTTCGTCTAAAATTCGAGTGGGTCAAAAAATATATATATATAGAACAATTAAATAAATTAACTTGAATCGCCAACAAACATATATAGTTTTCTTTATACTTTTATTTGTGCTGTTGGCATTCTTTCTAAATAATAAATCAAAATCAAACCCACTGCCCTCTTCGTTGGGCGATCCACTAGAAGTTGTTCTTGTAAAAAATTATAAAATTTTTCCAGAATCCACATTCAGTGAATTAAAAAAAAGTCTAAACCCCGACTTCGGCCCATCGCCTCAAGCTGAAAATGTTTTTAAAATCATTGAAATTGAAAAGGATAAATTCAAAGGAATTTTACAACGACACCAGACTATAATATTTGTTGAAAGTGGACCAGAATTTAAAATCAAATACATCAATGACCTTTATGCAGCAAATCAAAAAATAGTAATCATATCTTTATCTTCTTCTAATGATATAAGACAAAACTCAAACAAGCTGAATGCTCTGGCTGATGAAATGAAAAAGTTAGAGATGAATCGTCTAATTGCAAAATCATCTATTCGCACTGATGCATCATTTGAAGAGTTGATTTCATCCAAACATAATATAACCATCAAATTGCCCAAAAATTATTTTTTAGCTTATAACGACGACACTATCACTTGGTTTAGAAGAGAAACTAATAAGCTAAGTCAGGGTATATTATTCGCTTCAATTTCTGAGGTTGATACATCAAGTCGGAATATCCATAATTTGATAAATAGTTATATTTCTGATCATATAGAGGGCCCAATATCAAACTCATATATGGTTGTTGATAAAGCCGCCCCGCTATTAAAAAAAAACTTGTTTATTTCGGGAAAAAAGATTAGTAAATTTCATTCACTTTGGAAAATGAAAAATGACTTTATGGGCGGTGTTTATCATTGCTATTTTTTTAAAAGTAAAAGCCCTGATAAGGATTTACTAATTTATACCTACCTCTACAACCCTGGTGAAAAAAAATCTGTTCCAATGCTTCACTTAGAATCAATTATAAGCACGATAAAGTTTTTAGAATAAAAAGTGTGTAGAGCAAATAATCTTTCTTCCAGATGCGCTTATACCTGAGCCAAAGGTTTTGTAGTGCGCATCTAGTATGTTTTCAAAACCAAGCTGACAATTAAGGCTTTCAGAAAAACTATATTTGAAATACAAGTTTAACGTAAACCAACTGGGACTTCCGTACCAAATATCATTTCCCGAGCTATTGTTAAGTAGTGGTGTTTCGTCAATATTATCTACACCCGCATCATCAAAACCACCAGAAGGTTTGTGGCCTGAATATATTGTCAATAACCTTGCTTTAAAATTTTGCCAGTTTCTAATTATTTCTAGTCTTCCAAAAAGGGGTGGAATATGTGCTACTGGACCGGCGTCATCTGCAAAGTTTTTTCCTTTAATAACATTTAAATCCCCGTTTATGTCGTAACCCATTAAACTACCTTTAAAGCCGGCTGTTAAGCCATAAATATTAAGTTTGTCGGAAATGTTTTGATTAGCAAACGTGGGCAAAAGCTCACCATCATAATATGTTGCGTTAGCCAATATAGGCTCACCTGTGGGGTCCGGGTTCATATTCCAATAAATTGAATCCTTAACAATCGCGTTTGTTAGGCTTGTATAGAAAGCAACACCATAAATATTAAAATTATTTTTAATTTTTTTAGAAACAGATATTTCTTGTGAAATAGATTTTTCTGGCATTAGTTCAACATTTGGAATTGTAACAATATTTCCCTTTTTAAAAACCTTAAGCATATCATCAACATTTGGCGAGTGAAAGCCACGTGATGTTACTGAGCTTAGCTTCCATTGATCGTTAGGATAATATAGAAACTTCACGTTTCCAGAAACAATCTTGTTTTTGGCTGTCAAACTTAAGCCCTCAATGTTTGCTATTGGCCTATTCATCGAGTCAGGGTACTCCCCCCTAACATCGCTATATGTGAACCTTAACCCAGTCTCAGATTGAAATCTATGAGAAAACCTGTGAAAAACATTAACATAAGCGGCTGAACTAAACAAACTTGAACCCTCTGGGGGGTATCTTGTATCTCCAAAACCCCAAATGTTTTCATTGTTTGAGTCTGAAGATGAACTAACTTGGTTATATGTTGTTTCGGTCCCAAATTGTATTTTGTTTTTTCGGAAATTACTATTTAAACTATAGACCTTTACGTTCTCGAATTGGTTTATTTGGGACCCATAGTTATTCTCATTATTAACATATTCTATATAATCATCCATGTACCATTTGTGTCTTGACTCACTTATATTTTGATAACCACCAATGATCTCTACATTATCAAAGAAAAGATCATATCCAGAAAATGTAACAATGCTTAGTAAACGTTCTTGTGGCCCATAATAATATGAGTGAAATTGAAGGTTTTCTCCAGAAACACAATTACCTTGGTCGTCAAATACACATGGCCCATCTCCGTCATTCATCTTATCAAATCTGGGAATATTCGAAGATGTTGAATATTGAATATTGCTTGTTAAATTCCATTTTGAGCTTAATCGGTACATAGATTTATTAAAAAAATCTTTTTGTTGGTAGCCCGTACCAACCTGAACTGACGGATCTGGATTGCAGTTAACTCCATTTTCATCAACATAGTGATAAACCAAGCCCCAATCTTTGAATCCATGAGGCCTCCAACTACCCATTTTGAGGTTTCCAAAATTTTTAAATGTAAAACTTGTAATTGTACTAAACTTTTTTGATTCAAATTTTAAATTAAAGTGATTCTTTATGCCATTATTCGATGAACTGTAACTAGACAAAACACCTCCGCTGTAAACAGATTCAGACTTAAAATAAATCCCTTTAGTTCGCATGTTTATTGTTCCCCCAAGCGCATCGCTGCCGTAAAGAACAGAGCTTGGGCCAAATATAACCTCTATACCTTCTAACATATTTTCATCAATCGTAATTATATTTTGTAAGTGACCAGAACGATATATTGCATTGTTTAGTCTTACGCCGTCTATTACCAAAAGAACCTTATTTGCTTCAAAACCTCTTATGTTAGGACTACCGCCCCCAACCTGGCTTTTTTGTACACTAATACCACCCTTTTTTTCAAGCAGATCTGCATTGCTCTCGGGGCTGAGCTCATTTATTTCATTCTTGCTAATGAAAATCTTTTTCTCTGCCACATTTTCTATATTATTTATATTCTTGTCTACTTTAACTTCAACTAATTCCAACAATGTCTTTTTTTGAGTTAATAAGATCTTGTTATCAATTTCACTTTTTATAATCTCTTTTTTTTCATAGTTTGGGTGTTGTATAAACAATTTTTCAGCACTTGTAAATCGACTAATATTAATTACCCCAAATTCATTTGAAAGTGAACTCTTTGTTTTATCAACATTATAAATAGCAACATCGGGTATAGGATTGTATTGGTCATCAATAATTATAATTTCTTGTGAAAAAACTACTGTGCTGACCAGGCTTGCTAAGAATATAAATTTAATAAGCTTTATCATCATTTGTTTAATTGTAACAATAATTATACCATCGCTAATTTAGTTCTTTAACAATTTCAATAGATTTAAGGTTTTTTAAATCGTAAAGGTGTGCGGAAATATATTTAATTAATATTTCAAAAACCTCACTTTTGCCAACCGATTTAAAGTTACTAAGTTCATGGTATTCCAACTTAGATAATTTAAAAATTTCATTACCGTATTCCCACTTAACTTTATTATCATCATTTTCATCAAACGAGTGTACTCTAAACACCCCGTCTTTAATGTTGAGGTGTTCAGCTTTTTCTAAACTTTTGCTTTTACCATAATATTCTGGCGCTATTCCAGAAATGTTACAAAATTTGATAAGGAAATAATTAATAAAATTATCAAATGTGCTTTTATTATTATCGAGCCACTTTAGGCTTTCAGCAATAAAGTCAAACATCTCAACACTTTCTTCTTTTAGTAGTTTTCTCATCAATTCACTGAGAATTAAAACAATATTTAACTTTCTATTATTAAATAGAATGTCTTTATATACATAGTTAATCGAACATTCTTTAATAAATCCGATAGTATTGTTTTTTTTCATCTCATAGACCAGGTCTACAATTGTAAGTGGTTGGGTCAATAGTGGTTTTTTTGTGGTCCTTCTAACCATCAATGATACAAGGCCGTACTCTCTTGTGAAAATATTAGCAATAAGTATATTGTCTTTATACTTTGTTGTTCTGAGGAAAATGCCGGTAGTGCTAAAATACATATATAATTATCTATATATAAGAACTTTTTCAGTTACTCCACTTTTGTCAATTTCATCAACACAAAGGAACAGGTAAACTCCTGTTTTAACTTTTTTCCCATCGAAGTTTTTCCCATTCCATGTAGCTGTGCCTCCGTTAGAGTATGTTTCATAAACAATATTTCCGGCAATATCGCTGATTTTTACATTAGTATCATTTTTCAATCCAGATATTACAATTTCACCGTTGTAATCTTCATATACAGGGTTGGGATAAACCATAACATTATTATAATTCTTTTTAGATTGAGTTGCATCACTTCTAAACGAGCAAATCCCCTTGTCTGTAGAAAAGAAAACTACCCCTGTTGTTGTGTCTATATAAATATCACTCACCCTGTTATTTAATAGTGGGCTATTTTGTTCGGTGAAGTGATATATTTCTTCACTGCCATCCTCAGATATAAGAAATACACCATTGTTATTCGTGCCAACCCATTTTCTATTTGCTGGATCAACATGAATGTCTAGAATGTTTGTGTTTTCAAATAATCGCTCTACATACCCATCATCAGTTTCAACAAGTATATAGTCAACACTATATGTTCCACCCCCAATAATAGTACTTGTGTTATAGCAAACAGAGAGCCCCTGTGCTGTGCCAACCCAAACAACTCCATCATTGTCCTCGGCAAAGCAGTTAACGGTCTGGCTTGCTAACCCATTTGAGGTACCAATTTTAGTAGCACTAACATTGTTGTTTTCAATTTGGGCCACAACAATTCCCCCATTTCTAATTTGAATCCAAAATTGATTATTGTTTGTAAATATAATTTGACCACTCATATTACTTGATGATATGTATGGTACAGGATAGCTTTCAAAGCTATTATTTTTAAAACTAACAAGTGGTCTTTGCGCCTGACTATTGGTCATCCACAAATAACCATTGCTGTCATATGTCAATCCACCAATCCTAACCCAACCCTCATCTGAAATGCTTTCTAATGTGCTGTTTTCACTGTTATAAATATTTGATATGGTGTTGTTTTCAAACTTAACTAAACCATTGTTCCATGTTCCTACAAAAAACTCTTCGTTGTTGTATTGATTGCCAATAACTGAAGTTATGTCATATAAATTGGAATCAACAATGTTTTCTGTACCTGACCATAGAAAATCATTATATATTGAAACCTCCTCAGCAGAGTAGGTATTATTCCATGAAGACGTTAAGCTTCCATGAGAAAAAATGACATTAGAGCCATATTTGGCTATTTTGCCCGGCACATTTGATAGCGGTCCAATTGGAATAATATCTTCATTGAACTCAATACCCCATCCTGTATTACGAAGAACCATTAGGCCCTTATTTTGTGAGCCCAAATATATTGTTTTATCATCTGCATATTCACTAGAAATCAATATACTGTTGGCAATAACCTGGTCACCATTGAGATTCGCGATATCGCTAATGTTTACTGAAAGAATATTTACAAAGCTATTTGGATCTATACACTCGCTACCACAGGGATCTAAAACAATTATTTTGTCAGTGAAATTGTCAGAGCTAAGCACAACAGCTTTGTTTAAGGAGCTGTTTATGCTTACATCGCTAATTTTTCCTGGCACACCATTATTTATTTGAAATTCATTTAATGCTTCTGCGGGTGATTCATTAAGGTACAATGATGTATTAAATTCAAAAAGATTAAATTCACTACCACCAGACCACGGTATGTCAAAATTAGTATAATTAAGGTCTGTCCCAATCACTAATCTTTTTCCCCCCATTTCTTTAAGGTCATAACCTTTAACGTATTTTACAGTTTCTTCATTAATATCCATAACGAATTTAAATTCATTTTGAGAGAAAGATATTTTAGAATCTTTTTTCCAATTTTGGGGGTCTACTAGGTTATTATTTTTATCCGTATAGTATAGCCCCGCGGAAGTTGCTACAAATATTTTATTTGAAAGAAATGTGTCAGCTGGGGCGTTTATTTCATCGTCAAAAACATGAGTTTCATAAACAATTGCATTTCCATTTTCAGAAAGAAAGTAACATGTTTCTATCACCTCTTCATTAATCAGATCGATTATAACTAGCCCAAATTGACAAGATAGGTAAGCCTTGTCATTTTCAACAAAAATATTGTTGATTGTCTTGCTAGATAAAATATTAGCCATTTTTATGTAGGGCAAATTAATTGTCCGGTTTTTTTTAAATAAATCGAAGTCTCCATCATCATATCCAATTAGTAGTGTTTCACCAGCTTCGTAGTAGGCAAGTGAGGTGATGTTACTAGAAGAGAGTCTATTCTGTGTTGAATATGATGTGATGCTATTATCGTTCTTATTGTATTCAAAGAGACCGGATTCTGTTCCAGCATAAATCAAATCATTATGTTGGACTATTTCCGTCGCATTGTTATAGCTAAGATGAGTATTCCACTGTCCAACGGCTATTTGACCAATTGTCAGAGTGGTTGAAACAAAAATTATAATAAAACCTATTAATAGTCTCATATTAACAATTTTTCAAATATAACGAATATCTTTGCTAATATTTTATTTTAAATATCATATATGGCCCTGTAGTTCAACTGGATAGAATAGCAGATTTCGGCTCTGCTGGTTGCAGGTTCGAATCCTGCCAGGGTCACAATTATTTTTTCATCCTTCAAATATTTCTAATAGTAATGAACTTTGAAGCCCCCACAAAGCCTCAATTAGTGAGTTTGAAAAGCACCACAGATTTAACTATTCCTTAAATTCCAATATGTCAGCAGATACAATTACTGTGTGAACATGAACTATTCCTAAATAAAATGTTTTTTTTTCATCTACTGTAAAGTTAACTAACATCTGGCCGTCTTCTACAGAATTATTTGTGATGAGATTGTTTTTTGCCTCTCTTACCAGCCCCTCTCTGTCCATTCCCCCAATACCAAGAATATAGGTTGCCTGAGACTTCCCATAAACATTAGCAATATAATTAAAGTTATTTTTAACTGCAGGAGCAACTCCGGTAATATATCCCGAATTTAGTGAGGCACAACTAGTTATAAAAATTGAAATTAATAATATGTATATGTATTTCATGTTTTTGTGTTTTAAAATTTATAATTACATCCCACTGAAATTAAGTTGGACATTGTATATTCAGTGTTACTGAACCCATTTCTTTTAAGTTCAATAATATTTGAGTAAAATTCTCTTGAACAAT
This sequence comes from Flavobacteriales bacterium, assembly GCA_002863085.1. Lineage (GTDB taxonomy): Bacteria > Bacteroidota > Bacteroidia > Flavobacteriales > TMED113. The sequence goes on along the minus strand of PKDT01000024.1, from coordinate 87 downwards.
ATAAAAAGACTCCAATATTTTCATATAACCAGAAGTCAACCTCAAAGTTAATTCCGAGCCCCCAGGGGTTGAAGTGTGTCATTCTAT
>PKDT01000030.1 GCA_002863085.1 Flavobacteriales bacterium | reverse complement strand
TTTATTAACATTTTAACAGAAAGTAAATCTCAAAAAAAAAAAAACAATCGAAAACAAGATATTAATATTAATTTAGACGCAAATTAAACTTTTATGATAAATAAGTTTTTTTCAATGGAATTAGGAAATATTTTTTTTAAATACAGGGGTCAAATTCCACTATTGATTATAATTATATCTTACCCAATAATCATGCAAAATAATATTTGTATGAGCACCTATTTAATACAAAATATAGAGCTATTTTCTATAATTCTCGCTCTGATTGGTTTAATAATAAGATATTATGTTGTTGGTGAAACACCACATGGGACTTCAGGTAAAAATAGATCTGAACAAGTTGCTGAGAAATTAAATCATAAAGGGGTTTACTCAATATCAAGAAATCCACTATATTTTGCAAACTTTTTAATTTGGATAAGTATTGCAATGTTTTCGCTAAGTTTTATTCTACTAATAATATCAGTGGTTTTATTTTACTTTTTTTACAGTAATATAATATTAGCTGAAGAAGAATTTCTTGAAAAGAAGTTTGGCGAGAAATATATTGACTACAAAAAACACACACCTAAGATAATTCCAAACTTTTTTAAATTTTCTAAAACTGACTCCGTTTTCTCTTTTAAAAAAATTTTAAATGAAGAATATTCATCAACTACAAGTACTGTGATTTCTTTTTTAATAATTGACACATTTAAAAAGAATATTAATACTGACCAATTTGTTATTTCAGATTTTCAAATTCAATTCTTTTGTTTTACAATATTTTTCATTGTAATCGCAAAGCTAAACAAGAAATTTTTCAATTAATTAGTTTTTTTTTGAGGAACAGATATATAGCATTAAAAATGTAAATATCCCATTTACAATTAGTAAATCTGGACCAAAGTCAAAACCAAATAATAAAAGTGTATCATATTTTGATATCAAATATGAGAAAATTGGAGAAAGTAGTACGATGATAGGAATGTAATTATCATTGACTAATCTAGTTGAAATCAGTCCAAATAAAAATAAGCCAACTAGAGGACCGTAAGTAAAACTAGCAACTTTGAATAATGTAGAAATTATATTATCGTTGTTTAAATAATTTACAGCAATTATTATTAAGAAAAGTAATATAGAAACAAATACATGGATGTAATTTCTGCTAATTTTAGTTTTCTTATTTTTTTTATTAAAATTTAAAAAATCAATACAAATACAAGTTGTAAGAGATGTTAAGGCAGAATCTGCACTTGAAAATGCTGCTGACATTAAACCTAATAAAAAGAAAATCATTGTAATTTTACCAAGCTTACCAAACTTGACTACATCAACAAACAACTTATCACCAGATGTATCAATACCATTTACGTATGCATATTGATATAGAAGTGAACCAAGATATAAAAAAACAATGTTTACAAAAACTAATAAAACACTAAACCAAACCATATTTTTTTGTGCCTCCTTCAAATTTTTACAAGATAAATTTTTTTGCATCATATCTTGGTCTAGACCTGTCATTGCTATTGCAATAAACATACCTGCAATAAATGATCTATAAAAATTAGAACTGTTTTCAAAATTTGAAAATAAAAAAATATTCAAATCTAAATTGTTCATTGAAATACTTTGACCAATGGAATCATAACCCAAGTCACGAAAAATTATCAATGTACACATAACTAAAGTAATCAACATAAGTGAGGTTTGAAGAGTATCAGTCCATATAATAGTTTTGATGCCTGATTTATAGGTATAAAAAAATATCAGTACTATAGTAATTAAACTTGTCATAAAAAATGGAAATCCTACAAAATCAAATAAGATAGTTTGAAGAACAAGAACTACAAGATATAGTCTTAGCGATGCTCCCAGTAATCTTGAAATTAAAAAATAAGTAGCTCCAGACTTATGAGCAAAATAACCAAATCTCAACTTTAAATATTCATATATCGAATATATATTCATTTTGTAATAAATCGGCATCAAAACGTAAGCAACAAAAAGATACCCAGGAACATATCCTAAAACCATCTGAAGGTAAAAGAATTGATTTTTTTCTACCCACCCAGGAACAGAAAGAAACGTAATACCAGAGAGAGTGGCGCCAATCATACCGAATGAAACAACATACCAGGGAGATTTTCTTTCTCCGATAAAAAAAGCATCATCATTTGAGCTTTTTGAGGATTTTTTTGAAATAAGAATTAGTAGTGAAAAATATCCCAAAACAAATAATGATGTGAATAGTGGTGAAAACATTAGACAAAGAAAAAAAAAATGTATATATAATCTACTATATTTAACTATTTTTGAAGAATGGAATTTCCATCGGAATTAATTAAGAACGCAGTTAATGCAATTTCTAACTTACCAGGAATAGGAAAAAGAAGTGCATTAAGACTGGTAATGCACATCTTGAGAAATAAAAGTATTGCCTATGAAATTTCAAAATCTATAAAGATCTTGGTAGAAGAAACGACATATTGCAAACAATGTCACAATATTTCAAAAAAAACAATTTGTAATATTTGCTCAAATATTGAACGAAATAATAAAAAAATTTGTGTTGTAGAGGATGTGAGAGATATTATTGCTATTGAAAACACTATGCAATATAATGGACATTATCACTCACTTGGTGGATTAATATCGCCTATTGATGGCATTTCCCCCTCAGATCTCAATATCAAAAGCTTAGTCGATAGGGTCAGTAATAATTTAAATTGTGAAATTATTTTTGCTCTAAGTGCATCAATGGAAGGAGAAACAACAAGTTACTATTTATACAAGCAAATTAATAAACTAACACAAAATATTACTACTATCTCCAAGGGTATCGCTGTGGGAAATGAAATTGAGTACACTGACCAAGTTACTCTTGGAAGAGCAATAGTCAACAGATATTCATTTGAAAAAACTGTCCAATAATGGAGTTGTCAATTATAGTTGTCAATTATAATGTAAAACATTTCCTCGAGCAATGTTTGCAATCTGTGTATGTGTCTGCCAAACACATATCAAGTGAAGTTATTGTTGTAGACAACAATTCTGTTGATGGCTCTGTTGAAATGATAAAAAATAATTTTCCAAATACAATTATCATTAACAATAAAAAAAATGTTGGTTTTTCAAAAGCAAACAATCAAGCCATTAAAATTGCCAAAGGCAGTATAGTATTAATGTTGAACCCTGACACAGTCATTCAAGAAAAAACATTAAAATATGTTTTAAACTTCATTAATATAACAAATAATGTTGGCGCAGTTGGTATTAAAATGGTTGACGGAAAGGGAAACTTTTTACCTGAATCCAAAAGGTCACTACCCAAGCCCTCCACAGCATTTTATAAAATATTTGGATTGAGTAGAGTATTTCCAAATTCTAAAAAATTCGGTAAATATCATTTAAATTTTCTTGACAAAGACAAAATACATGAGATAGATGTAATTTCTGGGGCTTTTTTAATGACAAAAAAAAGTGTTTTGGAAGAAGTTGGTTTTCTTGATGAAAGATTTTTTATGTATGGTGAAGATATTGATTTGTCATACAGAATTCAAAAAAAAGGATACATAAATTATTATTTACCAGATCACAGTATTATTCATTACAAAGGTGAAAGTACTAAAAAAACTAGTGTCAACTATATTTTTACTTTTTATAATGCAATGATATTATTTGTAAAAAAACATTATGACAAAAAAGATGCATCCATTCTTATTTCCATAATAAAACTTGCAATAATGTTCAGAGCATTAATATCTATCACTAAAAGATTAATTACTAAATTAACATTGCCAATAATTGACGCTGTAACATTTTTTTTTGGAATAGTTTTAATAAAGAATTTTTGGGCAACCAACTACTTTTCAAATGAAAACTACTACAATGATTTATTTCTAAAAATTGGCATACCTTCTTACATATTTTTTTGGATGTTTGGTATTTACATGAAAAAGGGTTACAATAACCCTATAAAAATCTCGAGAATCATTATTGGAATACTAAGTGGAACAATTTTACTATTGATAATATATGGTTTACTTCCTGAAAATTTGAGGTTTTCAAGAGCTTTGATAATTTTTGGAACATTTTGGGCAATTCTTTCTTCAATAATTACAAGATATTTAATTAGCTCACTAAAATTAGACTCATTTAAAATCCATAATTCAAAATCTAAAAGAATTGCAATTGCGGCTAATAAAACTGAATTTGATAGAATTATTGGAATAATAAAAAATAACTCGTTTAGGGAGAATATTTTTTTCCAAATTTCAAAACTAGCTGACAAAACAAATAATGCTAAAATTGGAACCTTAGAGCAGGTTGAAGAAATACTAAAAATTTATAAAATTGATGAGTTAATATTTTCTGCAAAAGACTATAAGTCGAATGAAATTATTAGCACAATGCAAAAGTTAAATAATAAAGTTGAAATTAAAATAGCTCCAACAAAAAGTACATTTGTAATTGGAAGCAACTCTATTCACTCAAAAGGAGAACTGTACTCAATACAAGCACCAAAAATAAAAAACAACTTTATTAAATCTTATTTTAAAAAAATTTTAGACTTTTTTAATTAGTTTTGTATCGACTAATATTATGTATTTATGTCAAAGATAGAGCTTAAGATGCCAAAAATGGGAGAAAGTGTTGCCGAAGCCACTATTATTAAGTGGGTTAAAAATGTTGGTGACATGATAGAAGCTGACGAAACAGTTGTTGAAATTGCAACCGACAAAGTTGATTCAGAGATTCCGTCTACTACTAAGGGTCAATTAATTAAAAAACTCTACAACGAAAATGATGTAGTTAGTGTTGGTGAAACAATTGCAATAATTGATGATGGAAAAGAATCTGACAAAGACACCAATCAAAATAATTCAACTGATGTTTCAACTAATTTAAATGAATCCGATATTAGCTATGAAAATAAAAAAATTGATATTGTAAAAGAATCTAACACTAACGCAAATTTGGACAATGAATTTGATGTTAGTAAATCTTCTAAAAAGTTTTACTCCCCTCTTGTTAAAACTATTGCAAAAAAAGAAGGAATTTCTATTTCTGAGCTAAACTCAATTGAAGGTTCAGGTCACAACCAAAGAGTTACAAAAAAAGATATTTTAATTTATATAAAAAATAAAGTTCCAAAACCGAGCCAATCAGACACAAGTCAAGAAATCTTTGTTAATAAAAATAAAGCTGAACCTAGCATCGAAATTCAAAATTATGTACCATCAACCGATGATTCAGAAATTATTGAAATGGACAGGATGAGGAAGCTAATATCTAAACACATGACTGCTAGTAAATCCATTTCTGCCCACGTAACATCTTTCGTAGAGTCAGATGTCACTGATATTGTAAATTGGAGAATTAAAAATAAAAATAAATTTTTGGAAAGAGAAAAACAAAAATTAACTTATACACCCATAATATTTGAAGCTGTAATAAAAGCAATTGTTGACTTCCCTATGATTAATATTTCTGTCAGCGGAGATAAAATAGTTAAACATAAAAATATCAACATAGGAATGGCAACGGCTCTTCCTAGCGGAAATCTCATAGTTCCTGTAATAAAGAATGCACAAGAAAAAAATCTTCTTGGATTAACAAAGTCTGTGAATGATTTAGCACATAGAGCAAGAAATAACAAACTCCTTCCTGAGGAAGTTATGAATGGTACATTTACAATAACCAATGTTGGTTCGTTTGGAAGCGTAATGGGGACTCCTATAATAAATCAACCACAAGTAGCCATTTTAGCCCTTGGAAAAATACAAAAAAAACCAAGTGTGATTGAAACTCAATATGGGGACCTAATTGGTGTTCGATCCAAAATGTTTTTATCCTTATCTTATGACCACAGAGTTGTAGATGGTGCACTTGGTGGACAATTTTTAAAAAGAGTTTCAGACTATCTTGAAAAATTTGACCCAAAAAGAGATCTATGAAGATAATTTGTATTGGCAGAAACTATTTGGAACATATACATGAACTCAATAACTCTCCTAGCAGGGAAATTTTATTTTTTCTCAAACCTGAGACATCCATTCCAATAAAAAATCAACCTTTTTTTATTCCTGATTTTTCCAATAATATTCATCACGAAGTAGAAATTGTTTTAAAAATAAATAAAACAGGTAAACACATTCGTAAAGAATTTGCTGACAAATATTTCGATGAGATAACTATTGGTCTTGATTTTACTGCAAGGGATGTTCAAAATAAATTGAAAAATAAAAATGAACCATGGGAAAAAGCTAAAGCTTTTGATGGTTCCGCACCAGTAGGGATATTTGTTGACAAAAATAAATTTGTGGATATAAGCAAAATTAATTTCAAACTACTTATAAATAACAAAATAAAACAAGTTGGAAACACCAGCCACATGATTCATGACTTTAAATCAATTATTTCTTATGTTTCAAAGTTTATAACTCTTAAAAAAGGTGATCTGATATTTACGGGAACTCCTGCTGGAGTTGGGCAAGTTAATAAAAATGATCTATTAGAAGGATTTATTGAAGAAGATAAAGTACTTGAAATAAAAATTAAATAAATTTTGTTATGTCGTCAGTTCCAATGATTTTTTTTGATATAAAACCCTCTGCAAAGTCAGCAGATATTATTCTGCCGAGATTTGCTGACCTACTGACTACAGACTCTAAAAAACCTTTTTCTGAAATCAATGTTTTTGACTCTGTTGATTCTGGATTATAAAATTGAGATTTATATAATTTTATTACATCCATTTTTTTAGACATAAATTTTGATATATCAATTAAAAAGTCAGGTTTTAATTCATCATACTGAATGTAATGAAAGATATTTTTTGGTCGGTGAGTATTTTGAGCTTCTCCATTATGAAAGGTTTTTATTTTTTCTAAACCGGATAAAAAACATGAATCAACGACAAGTTGAGAGCCTCGACCGTGATCAGGATGTCTGTCTTGCGGAGCATTACATATCACAACAGATGGAATATATTGTCTAATTTTTGTTATTACTTTTTTTTTATTAATATCATTCAGCTGAAAAAAACCATCTTCTAGTTCTAAATTTTCTCTAAATTCAACTCCTAAATTTTCAGCTGCAATTTTTGATTCTTTTAATCTTATCTCAGGTGTTCCTCTAGTTCCAAGCTCTCCCCTGGTGAGATCAATTAATCCAATTTTATAACCCATATTTGAATGTAACAAGATTGTCCCTCCACAGCTTAGCTCAATGTCATCTGGATGAGAGCCAAAAACTAAAATATCAACATTACTCATATTACTTATATTAACCATTTTTTAAATCTGATAAAACTTATGGTAGAAATTAAAATACAAATACACAATGTAGGAAAAACAAACGTTGGTATTGGAAATGCATCACCCGCTGCATATGAATGTAATCCATCTAAATAATAATTGACACCAAAATATGTCATTAAAATGGAGCTAAATCCAAAAAGAGCAAAGAAATTAAATAAGTAATTGTAACTTTTTGACTTTAATAATCGTAAGTGAAGTATGACAGAATAAACTATTATACTAACCAAAGCCCAAGTCTCTTTTGGGTCCCAACCCCAATACCTTCCCCATGATTCATTAGCCCAAACACCCCCAAGAAAAGTTCCTACGGTTAATAAAAAAAGTCCAAGAATCATTGATTGTTCATTAACAGACGTTAGTTCTTTAACATTTACTTTGATTTTTTCTTTATTACTTAAAATAATCAATATTAAATTTAAAAAACCAATAAATGCACATAAACCAAAAAATCCATAGCTTGACGTAATGACAGAAACATGAATCATGAGCCAGTAAGAATTTAAAACTGGCACAAGATTAGTCATTTCAGGATTCAACCAGTTTAAATTTGCAACAACTAATAACATTGCAGCAACTAGACACGCTGCTGACAATGCAAAACTAGATTTTCTTGAAAATATGACTCCAGCAATCATTGTAGCAAAAGAAATAAAAATAACTGACTCGTATGCATCACTCCATGGAGCATGTCCAGAAACATACCATCTCAATCCTAAGGCAAACAAATGTAAAAGGAAACCAAAAGCTATAAAAATTTTTGTAAACTTGGAGATATTCAAAATGGTTTTATTTTTATAAAATATTGCAATTAGAAGAGTTAATAGTAAAATACAACCTGAAAGAAAATAAATGAGAAATAACCTTTTCCAACCAAACGGATCTAAATTATTATAGAAAATTTCTGCATTAACTTTATATTTCGAAGGTAAAACATTTCCAGCATACTTATCTTGCCAGTTAATTACAAAATCAAGTAACATGTCAGAATCTTGCCAATTACCACTGTCAAAAGATGAATAAATAAGATCTCTGTATACAGATTTGAAGCTTTGTGTTTTTAATGAGTCAACGCCGGGGATATCCATAGAAACGTCACTGGACCATGGACCCTCTTTTGACGGAAAAATTTTAATTAATTGGTCTGAAAAAATCATTGAACATATGTTTATTCTTTCATCTACTTCAATTATTTTTTTATCAAACTTTGTTCTATCAATGGGCTTTTTGGAAAAAGCACTTTCAACATAGTTAGAAAGCAAATATTGGTTATCAAGAAAAAATGATGTAAAAGCAACATGACTTTCATTTTTACCAATAATTTTTAGTATATCCTCATCTGGAACCTTAATTATTGGAACCATTTGCCACAAAAGTGGATCAACACTCATAGCTATAACTATTTGGGAGGGTGTCAAGCCGTACATATTTGACTTTCTTGCGATTTTTCTAAGAATTTCGGATGAAGTTGTATGAAATGGTTTAATTCTTCCGTTCTTATCAATCGTTAAAATCTTAGAGTATTTTTCTGAGTGAGTTAAATTGACAGTACGATCAAGAATAAGTTTTTCAATAGAAATATCGTTAGAAGAATAAATATTCAAATTAAAAATTATAAATAAAAAAAATATTACTTTTTTTAATGACATTTAATTTTTGGTTTTAATTTTTTTAGACAAAATATTAAGTCTGGAAAATCGCGACAAAACTAAACTTAAAACAGATAGCATCAGACAAAGGTATCCTAAATATGTCACGATTGTACCAGGCTTGTCCTTATTAACAGAAAGTATTGTACCTTTTTCGTCTGAATCATAAGACGATTGAAAAAACCTATAGCCTTTATAATTTAGGACGTTATTCATAAAAATTCTATAATCAAATTTTTTATCTCCGTCTAAAACTTGTATTTCACTGGCAAAAGACGACGGACTTTCAGAGCCTGGATATCTTTCTAATTGGAAATCATAAAGATATATCGCAAATGGTAACTCTAGTGATTTAGAGCCATATCCAAGAGAGAAAAATAAATTTTGGAAGGTGAAATAATTTTTAGGAGAGACCAATCCTTTATTTCCAATTAAATTAATAATGGTATCCGTATCATTTACAGAAATTTTTAATTTCAATAAATCGGATACTTCTTTGTTATTTTTCATACTCGCTGCAACTTTCTCAATTTTAGCGTTATTAAAATAATTTTTAAAAACTACATTTTTACCATTTATGGTATAGAGGGTTTTCTTGGACAGGATGTGTTTTTTATTGCTTTCAAGAATTCCCCTTTTTTGATTAGACATTTTCATAAACGAAACATCGTACATGCTTAAAAAATAAAACACTGAGTCTTCTTTAAGAATATTGAAATCTGCAGAATTATCTAAGTCAAAAGAAAATACAAGACTATTGATTTTCTTTTGTGTATTTTTCTCAAGATATTCAGACTTCATTCCACCATTGACATCCGGCACTATTAGTTCCATTATTTCACGACCATCAGACGAGTTTTCAGTTAATTTATCCGTGGGGTCGTTAATAAAATCTAAGTACTCGATTTTTATTTTTTTATCAGAAAAATTAATTGGTATTGAAAAATTATTATTAGAAATTGATGATAGTAATAAATCTTTTTTTCCCACGAATTCACTGATGTTATCGTGTATTTTAAAATCGAGATATGTAGTTTCAGAAACAAACTTATTGTTAAAACTTCCTTCACGAATACGCATTACACCCTCTTCTCCAATATATCTTGTGATACCTGCACCAATAATTATTAGAATAAATGAAAGATGAAAAAATAGTACAGGGAGTCTTTTAGTTGAAAGTAATTTGTATTTATAAATGTTGAATAAAAAAATGCTAACTAAAAGAATCAAACATAATTCAAGCCACCAAGTATTGAAAACAGTTGCTTTTGCTGCTACCGTTCCATAATCGTTCTCAATAAACGTTGCCACACCTATCGCAAGGGCATAAAATGACATCAAGATTAACGCAAATTGGATAGAAAAAAAGTAGTTAAAAAATTTATTCAAAATAAAATCATATTTCAATACAAAAGTATTTATTTTTATGCAAATATTTAGCTAATAATACCATTTATGATTAAAAAAATTTCCTTCATTGGTTCTGGTAATGTTGCTAGTGTATTTGCAGAAAAATTTTCATCTGTTAACATTGATGTGATTAATATAATTTCTCGAAATCAAAAGACAGGAAAAGAGTTGGCACAAAAAGTAAATGCAAAATACTACAAGTCAATTAGAAGAATTGATGATTGTGACATGATTTTCATCTGTACCAATGACGACAACATCGTCAAAATTTCTGAAGAACTTCCTGATATATTAGTTGCCCATACGTCAGGAAATACAAGTATATCTTCAATTAAAAGAAAAAAAAGAAAAGCAGTAATCTATCCAATTCAAAGTCTTTCAAAAAATGAAAAGGTTAGTTTTAATGAAATTCCATTTTGTATTGAGGCTAGTGATCTTGAAACTAAAGCGAAAATTCATGAACTTATTTCAAAAATTTCTAAAAATATTCACACAATAAACTCATCTGAAAGAAAATTAATTCACATGTCAGCTGTAATTGCATCAAATTTTTCTAACTTTTGCTATATCATGGGTTATGAGATTTTAAAAGAAAAAAATATTAGTTTTGACTTATTAAAACCACTCATAAAACATACAGCCGAAAAAAATTTAAACCGAGAACCCAAAAAAAACTTAACAGGTCCAGCTGCCAGAAGAGATTTTAAAACAATAAAAGAACACCTAGCTCTCATTGATAACAAAAAATACAAAAGAATATATGAGATTATTTCAAAAACAATAATTGATAAGTATGAAAAGTAATTATAAAAAACAATTAAAAAATATTAAAGCGTTCGTTTTTGATGTTGACGGAGTTTTAACAAACGGGGGTTTAATAATTTATCCCAATGGAAAGTTTTTAAGACAAATGAATGCAAAAGATGGTTATGCTATAAAGTTAGCAATTAAAAACAATTATACTATTGCTATAATAACAGGTGGTCGTGAGGAGAACATAAAAACTAGATTTGAAAATTTAGGAGTTAGTGAAGTTAATTTAGGAGTACATAATAAACTTCCTGTACTCAAAAATTTTATGTCTAAGAATAATTTTAAAAAGGAAGAAGTATTGTATATGGGTGACGATATACCCGACATAGAATGCCTCAAATATGTTGGCTTTAGCTGTTGTCCAACTGATGCATCAACAGACGTTATTGAAATATGTGACTACATTTCTAATAAAAAAGGTGGTGAGGGTTGTGTCAGAGATGTTATTGAACAAACTCTTCGTGTTACAAAAAAATGGACGCTTGATGGAATTATTAAATATTAAAAAAATTATTCTTGGTTCGAATTCACCAAGAAGAAGTAACCTGTTGAAGTCTATTGGACTTTCATTTGAAATTAGGAAAATTGACATTGAAGAAACATATCCTAAAAATCTCAGTCCAATTAAAATCGCAGAATTTTTATCCAAAAAAAAATCAGACCACCAAGAAATCAATGAAAATGAGATTCTAATATGCGCAGATACACTTGTTTTCCAAGGAGATAAAGTTTATGGAAAACCAAAAAATAAAAAAAATGCCAAAAACATGCTGATTGAACTATCAGGCAAATCTCATTATGTAGTCACAGGTGTAACATTAAGGACGTCAAAAAAAACAAAAACTTTTCACGAAACAACTCAGGTATTTTTTAAGGAGCTAAGTGAACTTGAAATTGAACATTACATCACAAAATACGAACCATTTGATAAAGCTGGGTCTTACGGTATTCAAGAATGGCTTGGGCATATTGGTATTAACAAAATAATTGGCTCCTTTAACAATGTTATGGGACTTCCAACTCAAAAATTGTATACCAACCTCAAAAAATTTATTAATGAGTAACTTAATGACATTCTTTCCTGTAATATTTTTGATATTAATTCTCACATCGAATATTTTTTTATTTGAAAATCCAATGAGCGGAGCAAATCAAATAGCATTGTTAGTTTCATCATTGATTGCATATTTGATTGCAAAAAAAAATAAAATATCTACTCATGATATTTTCAATGGAGTTAGAATGAGTATATATTCTGCAATAAGCCCTATTTTGATATTATTGATAATAGGAGGATTGACATCCAGTTGGATAATTTCTGGTATTGTGCCAGCAATGGTCTATTATGGAATTGAGATAATTAATCCCAAGTTTTTCTTAATTACATCGTGTTTAATTTGTTCATTAGTCTCATTATGCACAGGCAGTTCTTGGACAACAGCTGCAACAATTGGAGTTGCATTAGTGGGCATTGGGAATTTAATTGGTATAAACCCAGGAATTACAGCTGGATCTATTATTTCAGGTGCTTATTTTGGTGATAAAATGTCTCCCTTATCAGAAACAACTAACCTTGCGCCATCTGTGAGCGGAAGTAATTTAATTGAACACATAAAATATATGTCTATCACAACAATACCTTCAATAGTCATAACCTTACTCATATTTTTTGTGATTGGACTAAATTCAAAGTCTCTTGAATTATCAAACTCCGAGATATTTAGCTTTACAAATGCTATTGAAAATAAATTTTATCTTGGAATCGAACTTTTTATTTTACCCCTTATTATTGCAATCATGATATTCAAAAAAATTCCAGCAAAAACTACACTGTCAATTGGAATTTTGGGTGGCTTAATTTTTGCAATTATTTTTCAAAAACAATTAATCTTTGAAATGATGGATTTGAAAAACAAGAATATTCTTACAATATTAGTTGAATCAGTTATTAGTGGAACCGAAATTAAAACTGAAAATGACTCTGTTAATGATTTACTTACAAAAAGTGGTGTAATTGGAATGTCATGGATTGTTTTTCTGGTAATCTCAGCAATGGTATTTGGAGGTGTTATGCACTCAGGTGGTTTTTTAAAAAAAATGACAAAATTCTTATTATCTAAAAAACCTACCAACTTTGAGATTGTTAGTACCAATTGTGCTACATGCTTATTTTTTAATATTACTGCTTGTGATCAATATTTAGCAATTGTGGTCCCTGGACGAATGTTTAAAGAAATATATGAAGAAAACAATTTACATAATACAAATCTTAGTAGAACTATTGAAGACTCAGGAACTGTAACTTCTGTACTAGTTCCATGGAATTCTTGTGCTGCATATCACTCTGAAATGCTTGCAATAAATACAATAAATTATTTGCCATTTTGTTTTTTCAACTTATTATCTCCAATGATGACACTTTTATTTTCTTATTACAAAATAAAAATTAAAAAAATAATTGATGAGAACCAATAAAAAATTCGATTATAAACCGAGATATAATAAAATTTCAAATCTTTCTTTAAACAGAAATAAAAAAAAGCATAAATCTAATTTTTATCTAATTATATTTTTAATAATATTAATTTTGCTAAGTTATATTGTAATTACATATCAAATTTGAAAGATAAAATAAAAATATTAAGCAATCATGTAATTAACCAGATCGCAGCTGGTGAAGTAATTCAAAGACCCTCATCTGTAGCTAAAGAGCTTCTTGAAAACTCAATTGATGCAGGATCAAAGAATATTCATCTAATTATTAAAAATTCAGGTAAAAAGCTCATAAAGGTTATTGATGACGGATCTGGAATGAGTAAAGAAGATGCAAAACTGTGTTTTGAGAAACATGCAACATCCAAAATTCAAAATATAAACGATATAAGTAACATACTAACTATGGGTTTCAGGGGGGAAGCTTTGGCATCGATTGCGTCTGTTTCTAAAGTTGAAATGAAGACTAAAAAATCTGATGAATCTATCGGAACACAAGTATTTATTGAAAATTCAAAAATTAATAAAATTACTGAAACTGCATGTAATAATGGTACTTCAATAACAGTCAAAAACTTATTCTTTAATATTCCTGCCAGGAAAAACTTTTTAAAATCGGATAGAATTGAATTAAAACATGTTTATGAAATATTTATTCAAATATCACTTGCCAATCCTAAAATAATTTTTAAGCTAACCAATGATGACAAGGTAGTTTTTAACCTGCCATTACAAAATCTAAAAAGTAGAATTATTCAAATATTTGGTACAAAATATAATAAAAAGATTTTAGAAGTTAATGAACAAACATCAATAGTTTCAATTTCAGGTTTTATAGTCAATCCTATGGAAGCAAAAAAAACCAGAGGTGAACAATATTTTTTTGTTAATAACAGATTCATAAAGTCATCGTATTTAAATCACGCTGTTAGATCTTCAATGAATGATATTATCAATCATGATCAATTTCCTTCCTATTTTATTTTCCTTAAAATAGACTCTAATCTAATTGATGTAAACGTTCACCCAAATAAAACAGAAATAAAATTTGAAGACGAAAAGTCAATATATCAAATTCTTAAATCTTCTTGCAAGAGATCAATAGGACTTTCTAGTGTTCAGGCTAGTTTAGACTTTTCTAGTGAGAGAAGCTTTGAGATTCCAAATCACATTTTTGAAAAACAACCAGTTGAACCAAAAATTAAGATTAACTCAAATTATAATCCATTTAAAAACAAATCTCAACTTGATGTTGAAAATACTAAAAATTTCGAAAGACTATTTCCAGAGGATGATAATCCAATATTAAGAGAAATTGTTGATATTGATAAAAGATATTGCTTGTTTATGGTAAAAAATGAGACTTCAATAAATATTTTAGATAAGAAAAGAGCAGTCTCTAGGATAATTTTTGAAAAAAGTAAAAAGAACTTCAATAATAAAAAACTAACAGGGCAATTGTTAATCAATGCTGAAAAGCTTGACTTTAATATTTCTGATATCCAAATAATCAAGGATAACCTTGAATTATTTAATGACATGGGATTTAAAATTACAATCAATGAAAGTGAAATAATTTTAAAAACTAAACCAAATATCGTTGAAGACTACAACTGTCAACATTTATTTGAAAGTTTTATTGAAGAAATTAAATATTCAAGTAATGAAATTAGTGAAAGAATCATTTCTAGATTTTTAAAAGAAATAGCGTTGAAAAAATCTAATAATTATCTCTCATTTAATTATGAATCACTTGACGATTTAATTAGAAATTTACTCGATTGCGAAAATCCTTTTATTGATTTAAATGGAAATTCATCTATAATTAATATTGAACCAAATAAAATATTCAAATAAATGTCATACTTTGAGCCACAACGATTTAATATCCTTCCACCAGTTGTTAAAAATATTTTAATTATCAACGGATTAATGTTTTTGGCAACAATTTCTTTATACAGTTCTGGTATAAGTTTGACAAAATATCTTGGAATGTATTACTGGTCATCAAAAAATTTTGAAACCTGGCAAATAATAACACACATGTTCATGCATGGTGGACTAAGTCATATATTTTTTAACATGTTTGCAGTCTGGATGTTTGGATCACAACTCGAAAATTTATGGGGTTCAAGAAGATTTTTAAATTATTATCTTTTAACTGGACTCGGGGCTGCATTTCTCCATTTTTTAACTATCCATTTTCAAATAAACAATCTAGAATCGAATATGAGCTACAAGCAAATTGAAGACGTAATGAATCAGGGGCATTTATTAATCAATGAAAATAAAAACTACATCAATGAAAGTATGAGAAAACTAAACCTTCTTTACAACACTCCGGTAGTAGGTGCATCTGGTGCATTATTTGGATTATTAATGGCTTTTGGATTAATTTTTCCTAATGCATTGTTAATGTTTATGTTTGTACCATTCCCTATCAAGGCAAAATACTTTGTTCTTATTTATGGCCTTGTTGAATTGTACCTTGGATTTCAAAATAACAGTAACGTTGCTCATTTTGCTCATTTAGGTGGTATGCTTTTTGGATTCATGATAATAAAATATTGGCAAACAAGAAGATAAAAAATAAGTATGTTTGATACATTAATTAAGAACAGTGATATATTAAAAAAAATAATCATCATCAATATATTAGTTTTCATTTTCATCAAACTAATTAAAATATTCATATCACCTATTTATCACGAACAAATTATTAATTTATTTGCATTATCTTCTAATTTTGACGAACTGTTAAAAAGCCCATGGAAAATAGTCTCATACATGTTTATTCACCATGATATTTTTCACCTGACAACAAATCTACTTTTACTTTATTTTTTTGGATCAATCTATGTTAATTATTTAAGTGGAAAAAAGTTTTTATCGACATATCTATTAGGTGGTGTTGTTGGGGCTCTTTTTTTCATTTTAGCTTTCAATATTTTTTCTGAATTTGAAGAAATAAAAAACAAATCGATTGCAATTGGGGGATCGGCCTCTGTTCTAGCAATTATATTTTCAATTTCAGGACACATTCCAAATTACAAACCTCAAATATATTTAATTGGAAAAATCAGACTAAAGTATTTGGCATTGATAATTCTTTTTATGGATATCTTGAATATTCCTAGCGGCAACATAGGTGGACATATTGCTCATATTGGAGGAGCTTTTTATGGATATTTAAACATAAAATTACTTAATAAATATAAAATTAACACAAGTGCACCTATTGAAAAAATATTCGATTTTGTTAAAAAAAATAAAATCCAAAATCATAAAAAAATTGAAAGTGATTACGATTACAATGCAAGAAAAAAAAGAGAACAAGAAAAAATTGATAAAATTTTAGACAAAATTAACAGTTCGGGATATGACAGCCTATCAGATGAGGACAAGCGAACACTCTCTAACGATAATTAGTAATTTTTTTCACATTTTTCAAACACAGTTTGTTCATACAATTTATTGACATATTACTAATATTTGATGATAACAGTCTGAATGTGTAATCATAGTACAATGGAACGACAACCGACTCTTCATTAATAATTATTTCCATTTTTTTGAATAATTTATTTCTTGATACTGAATCAGACGAAAAAAAAGATTTTTCATATAAATAATCAAACTCATCACTATCATAGTGTGTATAATTTGGACCGTTTGGACTTTTATTTTTAGAATAGAATAGTGATAAGAAATTTTCTGGGTCTGGGTAATCAGCTATCCAAGATGCTCTAAATAGACTAGATTTACCAGATGAAAAAATATCTCTGTGAACAGCAGGTGATGAGACTTCTATTTTTATATTTATACCAAATTTAGATGCACTATGTTGAATAAATTCACAAACATCTAGATAATCTGAGGTTGTATTCAAAATAATGATATCATCAAAATTAGGGACAGTTTTCAATAAATTTTTAATCGAATCGTCGGATATTGAATTGTAGTTATTAATACTGTAGGGTTTTAGTGAATTTGGAACAAAACTATAAGCGGGTGACACAATGTTATTTCTCAAAAATTTAACCATTTCATCACGACTAAAGCAGAAGTTTAGCGCTTTTCTAAAGTTCTTATACATTAATGGACTATTATCATCTTCTACCTTAGGAAGATGTATTCCTAAATATTCTGTGTTGAGGTAAGGCGTTGATAAAATTTGGAACCTATTTTTATACTCTAATTTGAGCTCTCCATTAGCCAAGATTAATTCATCTCTGAAACTGTTATCGAGTCCTGAAATAAAATCAAACTTATTTAAAATAAAGTTCATAAAAACAGATTCTTTTTGTGATATAAAAGAAATTGAAACACCATCAACGTATGGAATTTGTTGGTTGTTTTCATCATACTCAAAATATTTTTTGTTTTTAACTAAAATCAATTTTTCATTTTTTTTCCATTTTTTAAATTTAAAGGGTCCTGTACCGATTGGATTAAATGAAAAGTTATCTCCATAGAAAGCTACAGCCTCATACGGAATAAATGAAAAATATGGCATTGATAGTAGACCCAATAATCCCGGGAATTTTTTTGGCAATTGAATTTCTAATGTGTTATCATCTAAGGCTCTGACGCCATCAACGTTGATGTAATCTAATACCCATTTACCGGGTGAAATCTTCTTTTCATTATTTATTCTAGAAATACTAAAAAGAAAATCATGAGCACTGACTTTTCTTGTTGAATCGTTTCCAAAGCAATCTGATGAATGATAGAAAACATCGTCTCTAAGAAAAAATTTATATGTTGTCCCACACTCACTAATTATCCAAGATTTTGCTAATGATGGTTGAATTTCTGCATTTTCATCTAACTCTACTAAAGTGTTAAAAATTTGACTAGTGGCCCATATGTTGGCTTGTGTGTTTGAATATATTGGATCAAGCGAAGTAATATTTGATGTTTCATTATATCTAATAATATTGTCAATTCGGTTACTTTCTGAATTTCTACAACTAAGAAATAAAATTGATATAGTAATTAGAATATATTTCATTTTGCTACTAAATATAAAAAATAATTATATTTGTTGACTCTATTATGGCGAGGTAGCTCAGTTGGTTAGAGCGCAGGATTCATAACCCTGAGGTCGGGAGTTCAAATCTCCCCCTCGCTACAATTTACATATCTTTCAAAATTTCTTTCAAATCATCAATTAATGTATCGTCACTTGGTCTTTTAGCATCTGAGCTTATAATTTTTCCGTAAGAATCAATTATTATGTATTTTGGTATACTATATGCATTGAAATAATTAGCTGCACTTTTATTATCATTAGATGGTGATATAAAATGTTCGCCTTCAATACTTAATTGTTCAATACTTTTTTTCCATTTTTCATAATCATTGTCGATAGATATATATAAAAACTTTATTCTTTTCTTTTCTTTTCGTGAAAGTTTATCTTTTAGATTCTTACTGAACGGAAATTGTTTTCTACACGGACCACACCAACTAGCCCATATATCTATGTAAAGTAAATATCCTCTATATTCACTGAGACTAGAATCTAAACCTTCTAAGTTTTCAAGAAAAAAATCATGTTCATTTATATCATAATCTTCATCTAAAATTAGTTCAGTAGGATTGTCATTTTCATAGTATAAAGTGCTTAAAAGCATAATTTTATCTTGATCGAAAGTCTTATTTTCTAAAAAAGTTAGTATATGATTGAGTGTTTTTTTTGAAATAATTGGAGTAAAATAATTTAATATTTTTTTTAAATGAAAAAAATGTAATTCTTCAGGTACAACATCAAAAAGAAAATTTACACTTTTGGAAATAAAATTTTGAAAATCTTGATAATTTTTAATTGTGTATTCAAAGTTTTCTAGAGATAAAAGAAAAGTACAATTAAAAATATGATTTCTGAAATCGGGATCGTGATAAAAAGTTTTGTCTTTTAAACTTTTTTCAAATTCGGAAAAATCAATCCAGTCGTTAATTTTATTACTCGTTTGAATGTTGTTTATCCAATCATCATCATCAAAATTTTCCATTAATTTATTAAACAAAAATCCGCTAAAAGAAGACTTGTATTGATAATTTATTTTTTTTTTGAAATACGATTTTGAATTGTCTGAAAAATTATTTTTTTCGTAATTGTCTTTATAAAAATTAAATATTTCGTCATTAAATAATTTAAACAAATATATATCTAGTTCGTTCAAGCTACTAAAATTTTTATTTAAAAACTCATAATTGAATCTTTGTTCATATTTGCTAACATATTGGTTGTAAAAATCTATGAATTTTGAATTATATCCCGAAAAATCAATTTCATCTGAAAGTTCAATTGTTAATGTATCATCTATAGTATTTTCTAATAATAAATAGATTTTTATATTTGACTCACTGTGACTTAGTATTTTGAATTTTTCATTTGTGATTTTGATTATAGTATCCGATTCAATTATTATGTCCTTTTGGTCGTCACTAATGGAAGACCTAAGTATCAAATGATTAAATACATCTTTATTTATTTTAATATTTAAAGTTGATTGACTAGTAACATTATCAAAAACAAAAAAAAATATTATACATAAAAAAAACCTCATCCAAATAAAAATTGTTGTATGAATTGGTAATTTACGAGATTAAAAAATAATATTATAGCAAAATAATGTATATTAATAAAAAAAAAACAATGGAAAAGTTTGAATTAGAATTTCATATTCGTTCGTCTGTAAATATATTATTTAATTCTCTCAGTACACCTAGCGGATTATCCGAATGGTTTGCTGACGATGTTAATTGCACAAAAGATACATTTACATTTATTTGGGATGGTTCTGAGCAAGATGCTAAACTTTTAACAATTTCAAACAATTATTTTATTAAATTTCGATGGCTAGACTACCCGGAAAATACATTTTTTGAATTTAGAATTGAAGTTGACGAAATTACTAACGATGTAATTTTGAAAGTCACAGATTTTGCTGAAGATGACGAAGTCGAAGAGAGTAAAGACTTGTGGACTAGTCAAATTAATACTTTGATGAAAAATTTAGGTTCATAATTCTTAATTGTATTCATCTTGAACATATTCAAAAAGTTTATTTTCTCATCATTTCTAAAACCTCTGTTGATTACATTTTTTACTGTAATGCTAGTTTTGTTAATGCAGTTTCTTTGGAAATACATTGATGATTTAATTGGCAAAGGTCTTGAAACAAAAGTTGTTTTGGAGCTATTATGGTATTCATCATTGACATTGATTCCAATTGCGCTGCCACTATCTGTTCTTCTTGCTTCAATAATGTTAGTTGGTGGAATGGCTGAAAGGTCTGAACTTACTGCACTTAATGCACTTGGGCAGCCCTTTTTATATATGTTTAGGCCGCTTTTGATATTTGCATTTTTTATATCTATTGTCTCCTTTTTAGTTTCAAATTT
This sequence comes from Flavobacteriales bacterium, assembly GCA_002863085.1. Classification (GTDB taxonomy): domain Bacteria; phylum Bacteroidota; class Bacteroidia; order Flavobacteriales; family TMED113. Next base: position 2,833 of record PKDT01000030.1, on the reverse strand, counting down.
TGCAATTCCCTACTCAAACCTAAAAACTACAAGTTTGATGTATGACATTATAAAAAAAAAACTAAATATTAATATTCAAGAAAAAACATTTTTTTCAGAAATTGAAGGATACAGTATTCGAGTCGAAAAAAAGAACAGTGATGGATCAATGTCCAATGTATTAATTTATGATTACACCGACAAAAAGGGAGTGAATAAAGTTTTTACATCAGAAAAAGCCAATATGAAAACTTTTGAAAATGAAATGGCTTTTTCAATTGAACTAATTAATGGATCAAGTTTCACACTAGATAAAAATGAAAAAAATTCATCTTCAATAAGTGATTTTAAAAAATATACTCTTTATTTAGATTTATCGTCATTTGAAATGGAAAGAAGTAGCTCAGACCGATTTAGTAATAGAGCAAAAACTATGAACATTAATGAGCTGAGAGTCGGGATTGATTCGCTATCAAGTGAAATTCAACGATTGGAATCAAAGATATTAGAATTAACAAAAAGAAGTAATTCCCATGAAAAAACAAATAATAATTTTGAATTTGAAAAATATGAAAAAACTAAAAATAATCTTTTAGCATACAATAATCAACAAAGTGCTTTAATAAAAAAGATTAACAAATTTTATGTTGAATTTCATAGGAAGTTTACATTAGCATTTGCATGTATAATCATGATGATTATAGGAGCTCCAATTGGAGCCATAATTAAGAAGGGAGGTTTTGGTCTTCCTGTAATTTTTTCAATACTCTTATTTATAACATATCACGTTATATCAATAACAGGTGAAAAAATGGTAAAAAAAGATGTACTTTCTCCTCTAATAGGTATGTGGTCCTCATCATTTATTATGATGTTTATCGGTTTTTTTTTGTTGGTTTTAATCAATAAAAATGTTAATATTAAAAGACTATGACAAACAAACAAAAAGTATTGTTTATAGCCAATAAACCAGCTTACCCCAAAATTGATGGAGGTTCAATTGCAATATCAAAATTAGTTGAGTCATTTGAGAAAATAAACTATCGCATTGACATTGTTTCAATTTCAAAATCTAATTACAATAATTTAAATATTCCTGAATACTATAAACCATCTAAAAATATAAACCAATATACTTTTCAAAAAAAAATGAAAATTAACTTGGTTAATGTAATAAACAGTATAATTAATAATAAATCTATTCAGGCACAGAGATTTTACGACAGTCGAATCAATAAATACATTCAAAACTTAATTGACAACAGTGAATATAAAACAATTATCTTTGAAAGTATTTTTAGCACTATTTATTTAGAAAAACTTAAGTTTAATAAAGACACAAAACTAATTTTGAGAGCACATAACATTGAACACGAAATATGGTTCAATTCATATGAAAAAAATCCTGTTAAAAAAATAATTTTTTACATTTTGGGAATGCAGATTAAAAAAATGGAATTAAATATTCCTAAATTTTTGGATTATATTTTCACAATTTCAAAAAATGATTTTATTTTTTTTGAAAAAATATTTCCGAATAAAACTAAACTCATTCCTGTGTTTTTTAAAACAAAAAACATTAAGACAAAAAAAATATCAAAAAGTATTGTTCATTTAGGATCAATGGATTGGAAACCAAATATTGAAGGAATTGATTGGTTTACAAAAAATGTAATTTCTAAAGTAAATAAAAATGATAAATTTAAAATTTACATTGCTGGTAACAAAATGCCAAAAAAGTATCTCAAAGCTAAGTTTAAAAACACTTTTATTTCTGGAAAAGTTGAAAATGCTTTGGACTACATATCAAACAAAGAAATATTATTTGTGCCAATATTTTCAGGTAGTGGAATTAGAATCAAAATTTTAGAAGCTATGGCTATTGGAATAGCTGTTATTTCAACACAAAAAGGAGCTCAGGGTATCCCATATAAAAACGGACATGATATCATTATTGCAAATTCGGCCGAGGATTTCTATAAATACATCTGTCTTCTAACTAAAAATAGAGAAATGGCAATAAAAATTGGAAAAAACGGAAAAAGACTAATTGAAAAGTATTTTTGTGAAAAAGAAATTCTAAAAAACTTAAATGATTTAGTTTAATGAAGAAAAAAATTATTTTTCTAACATCTAGATTCCCCTATCCCTTAGAAAAAGGTGATAAATTACGTGCTTTTCATCAAATCAAAGGAATATCAAAAAAATACAATATTTATCTAATATCTATAAATACTGAGTCAAGAGTGAAATATGAACACATTAATATTTTAAAAAAATATTGTAAAGAAGTATATATTTTAGATACTAACAAATTTTCTGTTGTAATTAATTTATTTAAATCATTTATTTTATCTGAACCATTACAAACTGGATATTTTTACTCGACTAAAAATCAAAAAAAAATTAATGAAATAATAAAAAAAATAAGACCTGATTGGATATATTCTCAACTTATCAGAACATCTAAATACACTCAAAATTTTGAAAATAATTTTATTGATTACATGGATGCAATGTCAATAGGAATTAAAAGAAGGATAAGTAATTTTCCAATAATTTTAAAACCTTTTATCCGCAGAGAGTTTATTATAACCAAGAGATACGAATCCGAAATATTTAATAAATTTCGTAAACATTCAATCATAACCCAAAACGACCAAAATTTTATAGATAATCCCTTAAGAAAAAAAATTAATATTATTCCAAATGGAGTCGATACCAAATACTTTTTTCCAATAAGTAAAAATAAAAAATCTTACGATATAATTTTCATAGGAAATATGAGTTATCCCCCAAATATTGAGGCCGCAATTTTTTTATGTAAAAAAATAAAACCTTTGATCGACAAAGA
>PKDT01000005.1 GCA_002863085.1 Flavobacteriales bacterium | reverse complement strand
GTTGCAGGGTTTGATCTTGGTGTACGGCCAATTGGACTTTGATCAATGTTAATTATTTTGTCTATATGTTCACATCCACTGATTGATTTGTATTCATAAAAATCAATATTTTTTCCATTTATTTTGTTGTAGATAGCAGGATACAATGTTCCATTAATTAATGTTGACTTTCCTGAACCTGAAACTCCTGTCACAACAGTAAGTTTTCCAATTGGAATGGAAATACTGATATTTTTTAAATTATTTCCTCTGGCATTTTTGATGATGATAAATTTACCTGATTCAGGTCTTTCTATTCTATTTAACAATTTTTTAGAATCAATGATGAATTGTCTTGCCGTCCACGAATCTGTTTTTATTAAATCTTTTTGTTTTCCTTTGTAAACAATGTATCCACCTTTTTCTCCTGCATTTGGACCAATATCTACAACAAAATCAGAGGCTTCAATTATTGCTTTGTCATGTTCAACTATTATTATAGTATTACCTATTTCTTTTAGTTTTTTAAGTGATTTTATTAACAAATCATTATCAGATGCATGAAGTCCAATACTTGGTTCATCTAGGATATATAGAACATTTGAAAGCTCCGAACCAATTTGAGAAGCAATTCTTATCCTTTGACTTTCTCCTCCTGATAAAGTTTTTGTTTTTCTTGAGATAGTCAAATAATCAAGTCCAATATTAATTAAGAAATTTAATCTTGTTATGACCTCTTTAATAATTTCTTTTGCAATAACATAATTTTTTCCATTTTCTTTTTCAATTAATTCATTACACCATTTCTTTAGTTCTAGTATGTTGAGATTTGATAATTCTTCAATGTTCTTTTTTTGTATAAAAAAATGTAAGCTCTCTTTTTTTAATTTTTGCCCCTTACATGAATCGCAATTTCTTTTTTTGTAGAATTTTTTTGCCCACTTAGTTATTCTGTTTGAATTTGCATTTTTATATTGAAAATCAATAAAGCTTATAATTCCCTCAAAATCAATTTCATATTTTTTCGAAATTCCTATTTTAGAATTTTTAATTTTAAAAGACTCTTTTTTGCCAAATAAAATTACATTCATCGCTGTACTAGATATTTCTTTTATAGGAGTTTTCAAATCAAAATTATATTTTTTACCAATGACCTCTAGCTGACTGAATATCCAATTGTTTTTGTATTCACCAATCGGCAAAATTCCTCCATTTTGAATATTGATATTTTTGTTTGGGATTATTAGATTTATATCAATTTCTTCTATTTCACCGAGCCCCTTGCAATTTTGACAGTATCCTTTTGGAGAATTAAATGAAAATGAATTTGGTTCAGGATTAGGATATGAAATTCCAAAATCTGGACAAGTCAAATGTTTACTGTAATATGTTTTTTTATCTTTAGAGATATTGTGCAATAAAAGAGATCCGTCACCTTCATCTAATGCAATTTTAATTGAGTTTAAGAGTCTATTTGCTGTTTTTTTATTTATGATTAATTTGTCAATTAAAACATCAATATCATGAGTTTTGTATCTATCTAGACGTAATTTCGGAGTAATTTTAATAATATCACCATTAACGCGAACTTTAGCGAATCCTCTTTTTGAAAGTTTTGTAAACAATTCAGAATAATGTCCTTTTCTTGAAATTACCTTCGGTGATAATATCAATACCTCATCATTTTGATTGTTATCAATTACAGAATTAAAAATACTTTTCAAGTCTTGTTTTATCATTGGTTTTTGTGATAAATATGAAATAGGTTTACCAATTTTAGCAAATAGAAGCCTTATAAAGTCATAAATCTCAGTTGTAGTTCCAACTGTTGATCTTGGATTTTTAGATATTGTTTTTTGTTCAATTGAAATTACAGGGCTTAGACCAGAGATATGTTCGACATTTGGTCTATCAAAATTACCAATAAAGTTTCTGGCATAGGAAGAAAATGTTTCCAGATATCTCCTTTGCCCTTCCTTGTATATTGTATCGAAGGCTAATGATGATTTACCACTTCCGCTAACACCAGTAAATACAATAATTTGTTTTGAGGGTATTTCAATATCTATATTTTTTAAATTATTTTCTTTTGCCCCAACTATTTTAATAGCCATAAATTTATAAGAGTTTATTTTTAAATTGATGAAGTGAAATGCCATTGGAGTCTTTCAATGATATTACCGGATTTTCAACATTCCAGTCAATTGCAAGACAAGGATCATCCCACTTAATAGTTATCTCTGATTTTTTGTCATATTTGCTTGAACACTTGTAAAATAATATTGTTTCATTAGAGAGCGAGACAAATCCGTGTGCAAAGCCAGCTGGTATTAAAAGACCAAAATTATTTGATTCATTTAGTTCAATTTTTATGTGTTGTCCAAAAGTTTTAGATTCTTTTCTTAAATCAACAGCAACATCAATTATACTTCCTTTTAAAACTTGAACATATTTTATTTGCTCATGAGGTTTAATTTGCATGTGGAGACCTCTAACAACATTTTTTTTTGATATTGAAAAGTTATCCTGTGTAAAGTTTAGGTTTAAAGAAAACTCATTAAATTTATGTTTGCTCCAAAGTTCTCTAAAAATTCCTCTTTTGTCAGCAAATGATATATTTTTTAAAATTAAAACACCTTCAAGTTCAGTTTGAATTATTTTTTCCATTTTTTCAATTCTATGTACATTGTTTTATGATATCCAATATTTTTAATGAAATATAATTTAGGAATTTCTATCATACCTAATGAATGGTAAAATCCCACAGCGTTTATTCTTGATGAACACCACAAAATGTCAATTTCTTTTTTTTTAAGTAGTTCTAAGCTCATTTCAATTAACAATCTTCCTGCACCTTTGCCTCTTGTTTCATTTGATGTCGCCATTGCCCTGAGTCTATATTGCTTTGTATAATTAATTTTTTCATTTTGTTCTTTGACGAAGGTTCCAATACTGATTATTTTTTTTTTAAAGTATACACCAAGATGAAAAGTTTCATTAGCAGTATCACTTTCTAGTGAATAGTCATCATTTTTTATATGAGGCCACAATACTTTTTTTCTGAGTTCGTATGTCATCTCACTTTTAATTTGACGACATTCAAGTTTGAAGCTATCATGGTTTGTTGCTTTCATTTTCTATGTAAATACTTTGTGATGGAAATGCAAAGTCACTATTGTATTTTCGAACAATTTCCATAATAATGTAATTTATATTTTCTTTTGTATTTATATAATCATCCCAATCAGCAGATTTGACATAATATAATACCATGATGTCTAATGAGCTGTTACCAAATTCCATGAATTTAACCTTACCATCTTTTGTTGTCATGGTGTGATTATCAATTGCATTTTGAATTTCTTGAACAATTTTTTTAATATCTTCCGAGGATGTGTTGTAGGTAATTCCAACATTAAATTTACATCTTCGAACTGGCCGTTCTCCTAAATTATCCAATTCTAAGTCGATCATTTTTTTATTGGGAACTGTCACTAAACTTTTATCGAATGTTCTAATTCTAGTACTTCTAAATCCAACTTTTTCGACAACACCAGTTATGGCCCCGATTGTTACAATATCACCAACAGTGAATGGTTGATCTAAAAAAATAGTGAATGATCCAAATAGGTTTTCTAAACTTTCTTTTGATGCCATAGCAACGGCGATTCCACCTACTCCCAAACCGGCTGCTAATGCAGTTATGTTAACTTCAAATATATTACCTATGATTGCTAATATTCCAATAATGATTATAAATATTTTTAGAAAATCAGTTGCGAAGGGAATTAACTGGTCATCAAGTTTAGATTCAGTTTTACTTGCCCTAGTTGAGAAATAATTTGAAAAATAATCAACAAAACTATTTACAAAATTAACAAATGAAATTATTATGATAAAATGAATTATTTTTTTTACAAAAGTACTGAAGTTTATTCCGGAAATTTCAAAATTTATAATATCAGGAAATTTAATATCTTCAAAAGCTATAATTATTCCAAACAACATAACAACTCTTTTCATTGTTGTAATTATATTCTTGTAATTATTACTTTTGAGATCTATTTTTTGTCGAGATAATTTGATTAAAAAAGATAGAATTAATTTTGTTATTAAAGTTCTAAAAAAGTAAATGCCTATCAGAAATAAAACAGAAAATATCCATGAAGTGACATTATTATCTAAAATAAATAAATCAAGATTGAGTTCAGGCATAATAAAGATCTTTGATAATTGCTAATTTAAGACAAATTAATTATTTTTTTTTTTAAAAATCAGAATTAATCTATCTGAATTGTTTTCATCAAAATTTGATAGTTTATAATCACCAAATTGATATTCAAGATGTATGTTTAATCCATCAAAATATTTTAAAAATTTATCTAGTGTTATAATTTTAACTTTTTCACTAAAACTTATTTTTTTTCCTGAATCAACTATTTCAATATTCTTGTAAATGAAATTATTGTCATAGGTTTTCTTGATTCTAAATTCTATATTATCAATGTGAATAGTTTGTTGTGGATTTGTTTTGGATATATTTTTGACAGCTTTTTTTGTATTTAGAAAGTCTATAACAAAATGACCATTATTTTTTAATGATTTAAAAATTTGTTTAAATACTTGTGCGTGTTCATTTTCTTTGTCAAAATAACCAAAACTTGTAAATAAGTTCAAGATAAAGTCATATTTATTTTCAAAATCAAGTTTTCTAAAATCAGCACGAATGAATTTCAACCTGCTGTTCTCAAATGGTTTTGCAATCTCTAGACTTTTTGTTGATAAATCTATTCCATCTACCTTGTAGCCCATTTTATTTAACTCTATAGAATGTCTTCCACTTCCGCAACCTAAGTCCAGAAAAAGAGAGTTTTTTTCCGGAATTAGTAGATTAACTAAGTTTTTAATAAGAAAATGTGCTTCTTGAGTGTTTCTATTTTTGTATAGAATGTGATAATATTTAGAATCAAACCACGATTTAAACCACTCCATAAATTATTTTTTTTTCCATGTTGTGCCTGCTGCTGGGGAATATGTTTTAGACCATCCCATTAATTCCAAATGTTTATGGTATTTGGTAAGATTAGTTTGGTCGTTTTGAATCTTACTTTCAAAATTTTTATCATAAAAATCTGGAAAGTTAATTGATTGATTTCTTTTTAGCCAATTTCTAGATGCGCTTTTCCAACATTTCATTGAATTTCTGCCAACCTTCCACCCGTTAGATTCGTAATAATCGTAAAATATTGAACTGTTATCAAATAAATCTCCAAGCTCCTTAAAATATTTGTTGACTTCTTTGGAACTTGGTTTTTTAAACTTTTTTAATGATTTAATAATTTTTGGTTTTTTTTGTTTTATTTGCTTCGTTTGTTTAATATTTATATCTGAGTAAAATGCCGTTATTATGTTATCATATAAAATTTTAACATAAACGTCTTTTTCATTATTTTTAACAATAACATCTATGAACTTAAGTTTATACAGTCGATTAATACTTTGTTTTACATTTTTATGAGATAATGTTGTGTTTTCGGAAATTAAATTTACTGACTGTTTACAGAACTCTGTAACATCTTGATATTTTTTTGGGGTATTTTCATGAAGTTCGTTGAGGACAATGATATTTTCAAGACCATATTTCTTGATTGCATTTTTATTCAGAATATAGTAATCACCGGTTTTATGTAGAATATTTGATATCATGGACGACTAAACCAAATTAATTTTTTTTTAATTTAAAAATAATAAAGCTAATTCGTGCAGGTGCGCCAAATAATTTCATTAGGAGTATCTGCAACAAGTTTAATTAATTTTTTTTTAATTGGATGAATAAATTCAACTTCTCTTGAGTGGAGATTGATGCCACCAGTTTTATTTGTTCTTTTCGCACCATACTTTATGTCTCCCTTGATACACGATCCAATGTATGATAATTGGGATCTAATTTGATGATGTCTACCAGTTATCAACTCAATTTCGTAATGAAAATAATTTTCAAGTTCTTTTTTAAATAAAAAATTCAATTCTGCTCTTTTGTAATCTTTTTTTTCTTGCTTGATGCAATGAGATTTATTCTTTCTTTTGTTTTTTTTTAGATAATTAATTAATGTTCCTGAGCTTTTATTTAATTTATTTTCAACAATCGCCCAATAAATTTTTTTTATTTTATTTTCACGGAACATTTTTGTGACTCTAGATAAAGATTTGCTTGTTTTGCATAGAATAACAATTCCACTAACTGGTCTGTCAATTCTGTGTGGTAGACCAAGAAAAACATTTCCTGGTTTATTGTATTTAAATTTTATGTAATCTTTAATGTAATCAATTAAAGACTTATCCCGACTTATATCACTTTGAACAGGTATATTACCTGGTTTATTTACAATAATTAAGTGGTTGTCTTCATAAATCACCCAATTTTTGTAATTAATTGTACTCTTCATCTTTATTTGGAAATGAATTGTTCTTTACATCAACGATATATTTTTTTACAGCTTCATCAATAATTTCAGAAAGATTGCTATATCTTCTTAGAAATCTTGGATTAAATTTCATATTCATTCCCAACATGTCATGCATAACAAGTACTTGTCCATCAACATCAGAACCGGCACCAATTCCAATAATCGGGATTTTGACTGATTCCGTTAATTCTTTAGCTAGCTTTGCTGGAATTTTTTCAAGAACAACAGCGAAACATCCTGCCTTTTCGAGTTTCTTAATATCGTTTTTTAATTTTTTTATTTCTTCACTTTGCTTAGCTCTTACTGTGTATGTACCAAATTTATATATTGATTGAGGCGTTAGACCTAAGTGACCCATTACTGGAACTCCAGATTCAATAATTCTTTTGATTGAGTCCTCCACCTCTGAACCACCCTCAAGTTTCACAGCATGTGCTCCTGATTCTTTCATGATTCTAATTGCAGATTCAAGCGCATTTTTTGAGTTTCCCTGGTATGATCCAAATGGCAAGTCAACTACAACAAGACACCTGTTAGAGCCCTTCACAACAGATTTAGCATGATAAATCATTTCGTCTAATGTTATTGGAAGCGTAGTTTCATGACCAGCCATTACGTTAGACGCGGAGTCACCAACTAAAATTATGTCTATGGAGGCATTATCAATCAATTTTGCAAAGGAGTAGTCATATGCAGTCAGCATAGCAATTTTTTCTCCATTTCTTTTCATCTCTTGTAAAGAGTGAGTTGTTATTTTTGTGTAGATTTTATTGTTCATTTTTATTTATTGTATCATTTTTTTCAATCGCTATTATTTTATTTAAATATTCTAATTTAAACTGTTCTTGACTGTTTTTAATTTTTTTTATCGAATCAATCAATAAGTTATTTTCAGTCCTCAGATTTCGATTATTTTCTATTTGATTCTTTAAATCTTTACTTATTGTATAAAGGATGTCATAATCACCATCAATTTGATCAACAAAAGGTTCAAACTTTTTATTTTCAATTTCAATAGAATCTTTAATTGAAGAAATGTACTTAATTTCGTTTTCTAAAATTTCAATTACATTTTCTAATTGTTTAATCTTTTGATTTTCTTCAAAAGTTTTATCATTTTTAAGTTTTTCATTTTCTATGATTAAAGTGTTGATATCTTCTGATGAAAGAGAAGTTACTTTATTCACTCCAGAATAGTTTGTGTCAGTATTGAGAGTAAAATTATCAACTTTTACTTTAGAATTCATTCCAAGAAAAAAGCCAAGTTTCATGTTTTTATTTTTTTCTCTGTGATTTAAATTACTTACATATGAGGTTTCAAAATTATCATTAATGTAAAATTCAAATAAACTATTGTTAGTTTTAACAGTAATTTCATTTTTTATGTTTTTGATAATATTTGAAGATTTTATCCATCCATCTATATTTGAATTGCTGGATGTTATATTTATTTTCTTTCCGTCTGAGATTAATGACAATCTGTATTTTTTCAAACTATTCAGCTCAAATATCAAACCAGTCTGGATGTCCGGGTTGTAATTTAATATGTAGCCAAATGTTTGAGAAGAATTATTTTTAAAGATTCCTGTGTTGTCTACAGGTGAAAATGTGAAGGAAGAATTTAACTCATAGTTTTCTAAATCATTTTCCCAGTTGATAATTATGTTTAAATCCGATTCTTTTGTGCCAATAAAATATTTTCCTTCTTTAGACAAAGTAACAGCAAATTGGTTACTGTTTTGAATATCAGGAAAATATTTAGGTTTTTTGTAAAATTCTTCATTTAAAATATTTTCCGAAAATACATTTTCTATTTTATTGCTTTGAGTTATTACAATTTGTGTAATTGCAAAAAATAGTAAGATTATTATTTGTTTCTTCATCAATTATAATTTAAATCAAAACTACAAAAATTATATATTTGCTTTATGAAAAAATATTTTTACTTTCTTTTGGTCCTAATTAGTTGTAATAACGATTTGGAAATAAATGAAAATTGGAAAGACACACCAGTAATATATGGTGTTTTAAATCCAGGTTCTGATGAGAATATTGATAATATTTCAGGTTCTGGGAGAAATTATGATCACTACGTAAGAGTTCAAAAAAGTTTTCTCGGTGATGGTTCAGCTTTAACCTACACACAAGTTTCTGATTCAATTTATTATGACCCTGATAATATTGATGTTTGGCTTGAATTACTTGACTCAGGGACGGGCGAATCGGATGGTCCATTTTATTTAGAATATATTTCCCCTGAAGAAGCTGTTTCAATCGATGTAAAAGATGATGGAATTTTTAACTCATCCAGTCACATGTTATATAAAATTCCTGATTTAGCTAGTGATTTAATACCATTTGCAGATTTGAGAAAACTATATAAAATAAATGTTTTAAATAACAATACTGGAGATACCGCATTTTCAACCACTAATATTGTTGAGCCAATTGACATGCAAAGACCAACTCCATTTCCCATTAACAATTCTATACTTCGATTTGGTGATGGTGTCACTCAGAGGATTGAAATTAACCCATCAAAAAATGCCAAAATGTATTCTCTGTCTTTAGTTTTTAATTATTTAGAACAAAATATTGAAGACTTTAATAACGATATCAGTGATAATGGTATAATTGATTTTGTTGGCTCTCAAAAAAAGTCAGCAGTATACAACCTTGGTAATTTTATTGCGTCTGAACAACAAATACTAGGACAAAGTTCAATTGATATTACAAAAAACATTAGTCCTGTTGAATTTTTAGAATTTTTATCTTCTCAAATATACTCTGATGAAAATATTGTAAGGTATCCGCTAAATTCATATAATCAAGGTACAGGAGCGAACATTATTACGGGTATTTATCACAGAACTATTGATTTAAAAGTAACTGCTTCAAATTCTGAACTTTACACTTATCTCAATGCAAATGCACCGTCTTATTCATTTAATCAAGAAAGACCAGATTATAATAATATTAATAATGGAATTGGACATTGGTCTTCAAGAAGTGTTCTCAATTTAGATAGCTTGAGATTAGACAACTCAACAATTGACAAAATTTCGTCTGACCCAATAACTTTTAATCTTAATTTTCCGTGCTATAACATTAACGGATTGGGTACCCCTGACATTAATGGTTTTTTTCTGAATTTTGGAGAAGATTGTTTAAATGAATAAATTGTATCATTGTGTCATTGTGTCATATAAATGTTAAAAATGACATGAATATGTTTTAAAAAACTGACAATGTTTGTCTCACAGCAGTTTGGTACAGTATTTGAAAATATCTTGGTAAAAATTATATATTATGAGTAAAATAATCGGAATTGATTTAGGAACAACAAATTCATGTGTTTCTGTAATGGAAGGTAATGAACCAGTTGTTATTCAAAATAGTGAGGGTAAAAGAACAACCCCTTCTGTAATCGCCTTTGTTGATGGCGGAGAAAGAAAAGTTGGTGACCCTGCAAAACGTCAGGCAATAACTAATCCTGAAAAAACAATTTACTCTGTGAAGAGATTCATGGGTGAAAGTTATGATAACATTAAAGGTGAGTTAAAAACTGTTCCCTACAAGGTCATTAAAGGCGATAATAATACTGCCAGAGTTAAAATTGATGATAGAGATTACACTCCACAAGAATTGTCAGCTGTTATTCTTCAAAAAATGAAAAAGACAGCCGAAGATCACCTTGGCTCACAAGTTAGTGAAGCTGTAATCACTGTTCCGGCTTATTTTAACGATTCACAAAGACAAGCTACAAAAGAAGCTGGTGAAATTGCGGGTTTAAAAGTCAGAAGAATTATAAATGAACCAACTGCTGCTGCTCTAGCCTATGGTTTAGACAAAAAGACATCAGACTTAAAAATAGCTGTTTTTGATCTTGGTGGAGGAACTTTTGATATTTCTATTCTTGAATTAGGAGATGGAGTTTTTGAGGTAAAGTCAACAAATGGTGATACACACCTTGGTGGAGATGATTTTGATTTGGCAATAATAAACTGGCTTGCCGATGAGTTTAAAAATGATGAATCTATCGATTTACGTGATGATCCTTCCGCTTTACAAAGACTTAAGGAAGCAGCTGAAAAAGCAAAAATTGAATTATCGTCTAGCACACAGACTGAGATAAACCTTCCATACATTACAGCAACTTCATCTGGTCCAAAGCATCTAGTAAAAACTCTTACCAGAGCTAGTTTTGAAAACTTGTGCGATGAATTAATTCAAAGATCATTAGAGCCATGTAAAACAGCAGTTTCTGATGCTGGATTGAAGCCCTCAGAAATTGATGATATTATTCTCGTTGGGGGATCAACTAGAATACCTGCTATTCAAAATATTGTCAAAGATTTTTTTGGTAAGGAGCCATCTAAGGGTGTGAACCCTGATGAAGTTGTTGCCATAGGTGCTGCAATACAAGGAGGCGTACTTGCCGGTGACGTTAAGGATGTCCTCTTGTTAGATGTCACTCCTCTATCTCTTGGAATTGAGACTATGGGTAATGTTTTTACGAAACTTATTGAGTCAAATACAACTATTCCTACAAAAAAATCAGAAACATTTTCAACAGCAGTTGATAATCAACCAGCCGTCGATATCAGAATAGCCCAAGGTGAAAGACCAATGTATCCTGACAACAAAGAAATTGGAAGATTTCAACTCTCAGATATTCCTCCTGCGCCTAGAGGAGTTCCTCAAATCGAAGTTACATTTGATATTGACGCTAATGGAATTCTTAATGTTACCGCTAAAGATAAAAACACAGGTAAAGAGCAGAATATAAAAATCGAAGCATCCTCTGGTCTAAGTCAAGAAGAAATAGAAAAAATGAAAAAAGAAGCTGAAGCAAATGCTGACAGTGACAAAAAGAAAAAAGAAGAAGCTGACAAAATAAATCAGGCAGATGCAATGGTTTTTCAAACTGAAAAGCAACTCAAAGAATTTGGTGATAAACTTCCTGAAGATAAAAAGAAAGCAATTCAAGATTCTGCAAATGCACTTAAACTTGCTAAGGACAACAAAGATTTTTCTGCTATTGACAAATGCTTAGAAGAATTAAATAAGTCATGGCAGGCTGCATCAAATGAAATGCAACAAGCTCAAGCTGCCGCTGCATCTTCAAACAAAACATCTGACTCAACTCAATCTAGTTCTGAAAAATCTGATGATACAGACGTTACTGATGTTGATTTTGAAGAAGTGAAAGATGATAAATAAGTAATAGTTTGTTTTTTTCAAAAAAAAAGAGCTCAAGGGCTCTTTTTTTATATCAAAGGGTTAATTTATTTATGGTAAAGTAAATTTCTTTTCAAGTTCTTGAACGTATAATCTAAAGTCCTTGTCTGTGTCAACAAGATTATTGACTGTTTTGCATGCATGTAAAACAGTTGCATGGTCTTTTCCTCCGCATCTAGCTCCAATATTAGCTAGCGAAGATTTTGTTAACTGCTTTGAAAAGTACATAGCGAGTTGTCGAGCTTGAACAATGTTTCTTTTTCTTGTCTTAGACTTAAGAGTGTCTATGGATAGTTCGAAATAATCACACACAACTTTTTGAATGTAATCTATAGACACTTCTCTTGTTGTGTTTTTTACAAATCTATCAATCATTTCCCTAGCTAAAGCAATTGATATTTCTTTTTTGTTGAGAGATGCTTGAGCGAGTAATGATATTAATGCCCCTTCAAGTTCTCGAATATTAGTTGTAATGCTATATGCTAAGTATTCGATTACATCATTGGTAATATCAATACCATCAATTTGAATTTTCTTTTTTAGAATTGCAATTCTAGTTTCTAAATCTGGTTGTTGCAAGTCTGCAGATAATCCCCATTTGAATCTTGAAAGTAATCTTTGTTCCATTCCTGTTAAATCAACCGGCGCTCTATCAGATGTTAAGATGATTTGCTTGTTATTTTGATGAAGGTGGTTAAAAATATGGAAAAATATATCTTGTGTTTTTTCTTTGGATGAAAAAAACTGAACATCATCAATTATTAAAATATCAATCATCTGGTAGAAGTGAGAAAAATCATTTGTAGTATTATTTCTAATTGACTCAATGAATTGTTGAGTAAATTTTTCGGCAGAAACATACAGAACGGTTTTTTCAGGGTGAACCTCTTTTGCTTTGATTCCAATTGCATGGGCAAGATGTGTCTTCCCAAGTCCAACACCACCATATATTAAAAGAGGATTAAATGATGTTCCAGCAGGCTTTTGTGCAACTGCAAAACCAGCTGACCTTGCTAACCTATTACATGAACCTTCGATAAAATTTTCAAAGCTGTAATTAATATTTAATTGTGAATTAATTTGAACTTTTTTTAATCCAGGAATTATAAATGGATTTTTGAATTTTTTTTCGACAGCGCCAGATGGAAGATAATGTTCTGGGTTTGCGTTGATTTTTCTGTTTATGCTAGGAAGAGAAATGGATTGGGAATTGTTATTATTTACAATAATATTGTAAAGTAATTTGCCCTCTTTGCCTAATTCTTTTTTAATTGTAGCTTTAATTAAGTCAATGTAGTTCTCTTCGAGCCATTCATAAAAAAATTTACTTGGAACTTCAACCGTTAAGATATTTTGTTTTAGTTTAATTGGTCGAATTGGTTGAAACCATGTTTCAAAATTTTGTTCGCTTATGTTGTCTTGAATAAACTTCAGACAATTATTCCATACTTTTTCGGGGGTCTTCTCCATTATTTGTCAAAATTTAAATATATAAAAACTCTTGACTTGTGGTTGTTAATATATAATCAAAATATGATTTTTTTAAACTTGTCGTAAATGTGTGAAGAAAAAAGTTAAAAAAAAAATTTTTTTGCTATTGTTTTTAAGTTTTTTTAGTATTAAATTAAGAGCGTTTGTGGAACGTCTGTTCTATATTGTTGATTACTTGGTTGTTTGCAATTACTGTCAAATCGTTTTTAATTTTATTTTCTAACTTAACGGGTAATTTTGGTGCTTTAATTCCTGAGAAAATATTTAGTTTTTTATTTTTTATAATTCTTATTTCGTCCCAGTTGTTTGAATCAATGTAACTTTGAAGAAGTTTTGATCCGCCCTCTACAATTAACGATTTAATGTCTTTGCTATATAAAATATTTAATATTTTTGTTAGAATGGTTTTGTTGTCTAATTTTTCTAAATCTTTGGAAATTTTTATGTATTCAACGTTATCAAGTTTTCTTGATTCCTTTTTGTTAAAAATTATTGTTTCAGCGTCTTTATTTAATATGTTTAAATCTTTTTGGAATCTATCATGGTAATCAAAACTAATTCTAATAGGGTTTTTTCCAACTACGTGTCTTGTTGTTAGAAGCGGATTATCGTTTAAAACGGTTTTTGTTCCTACCATGATTGAATCTATTTTACTTCTCCATTTGTGATTTTTAATTTTCATTTCATCACTTGATATTTCTAATATTCCAGAATTGTTATTATTTATGAAACCATCATTGGTTTCTGCCCATTTTAGAATTACGAAAGGTCTTTTATATAAGTTATTTACAAAAAAAGAAATATTTAACTTTATACATTCTCTTGTTAACACACCAACAATAACATTTGATTTTTCTTTAAGTAATTCAATTCCTTTTCCGTTTACTTTGTTGAAAGGATCTATTGTTCCAATAACAATATTTTTGAAATTATATTTTTGGATTAATTTTGTGCAAGGTGGAGTTTTTCCGTAATGTGAACATGGTTCCAGATTAACATAAAGTGTACATTTATTCAATATTTCTTTATTTTTTACAAAATTTATTGCATTTACTTCTGCATGATTATCTCCATATTTTTCGTGATATCCACTTGAAATAATTTTTCTATTGTGAACTATTACACAACCAACTAAAGGATTGGTTTTTGTTTTACCACGACCTTTATTTGCCAGCCGAATACACTCATTCATAAATTTTTCATGTATTTTCACTTTGTAAAATTAAATTAAATAAGTAATAGTTTATGAATAAGATTAACATTATTAAAAATAAATTTATATATGATTTGAGTAATGTTTTTTCGTTGAGTGAAATTATCTCAATTTGGAATAATTGGGTTATTGTTGAAATTTTAAAAATGAAAAGAATAGATTTAATCAAAAATCCCAATTTATTAATTTGTTCTAGTAAACTACAACAAATTTCGGACTTAATTAAACACCTAAAACTCAATAAACCTGTTCAATATTTTTTTAACTATACGTACTTCAAAAGTTTTTTGATTAAAATAAATAAAAATGTACTTATTCCAAGAATAGAGACTGAAGAACTGGTGGATCTAATTTGTTCCTATAAATTTAATAATAGCAAAATTTCTGGTATTGATATTGGTACTGGATCAGGTTGCATCTCTATTGCACTTTCTAAACTTTTGAATGTTCAAATGCATGCAGTTGACTATGATAATAAAATAATTAATGTTGCAAAGAAAAATTCATTAAATCACAATACAGACATTGAATTTTATTTATTTAATTTATTGAATTCTGAAAAATTTGATTTATTACCAAAGGTTGATTTCATTGTTAGTAATCCACCTTACGTAACTATTGATGAAGTTGATAAAAATTCAAACATATTTTTTGAACCAAAAGAATCAATTTTTGTTGAAAAAAATAATCCTTTGATATTTTACAAAAAAATTATTAATATGGGTAAATATATTTTAAAAAATAATGGAGCTTACTTTTTTGAAATAAATCCTAAATTTCATGATGAATTGATAGATTATTTAAATAATTTTTCTTTCAAAAAAATAGAAACTCACAAAGATTTTTTTGGAAAAAAAAGATTTATAGTTGTAAATTGATAATATGTCTTTGGATTTATTAAAACAAAAGATTGAAAATCTTAGAATCGATTTAAATAATCATAATTACAATTATTACATTCTTGATAAACAGCTTATTTCTGATTTTCAATATGATGAAATGATGAGTCGTCTAAATGAACTAGAAAATAAATATCCTCAATTTTACGACCCTAATTCTCCCACTCAAAGAGTGGGTGGAAAAGTTCTTGATAATTTTAAAACAGTTAATCACAGTGTGCCAATGTTATCTTTGGAAAATACATACAATGAAAATGACTTATTAAATTTTAATGATAGAGTACTCAAAAAAATAAAAAAGAAAAAAAATAATTATGTATGTGAGTTAAAATATGACGGTGTAGCAATTTCAATAACATACATTAATGGTTTGTTAGTCCAAGCATTAACTCGTGGAGATGGTTTGTCAGGAGATGATGTAACTGAAAATATTAAAACAATTAAATCAGTCCCTCTTAAACTGATTGGAAACTTCCCTAAAAAACTAGAAGTTAGAGGTGAAATATTTATTGATAAAAAGTCATTTGAAAAAATTAATTCTGATAGATCGAGACAGAGAGAAATTCTTAAACAAGGTTTAGAAAAAGAGTTACTAAATGTCGTCAATAAAGATGACATCACAAAAATTAATAAAAAATATTCATCAAAACTTAATAAATTAGAACCTTTTTCAAATCCAAGGAATTTTGCATCAGGAAGTATAAAACTACTCGACCCTGTGAAAGTTTCCGCAAGAAATTTAAGTTGTATTTTTTACTACGTTAACTTACCAGATAATTATTTTAAAAACCACTATGAAGCCATAGTTTCTGCTAGAAATTGGGGCTTTCAGATTTCTCAATTTGTGCAAATATCAAACTCAATTGAAGAAGTTTTTGAATTTACAAAAAAAATTGAAAAAGTGAGAAACAGTTTACCTTTTGAAATCGACGGAGTAGTTATTAAAGTCAACAGTTTTTCTGATCAATTAATATTAGGAAATACATCAAAATCACCTAGGTGGGCAATTTCATATAAATTCAAATCAACTCAGGCTGAAACAATATTAAAAGACATTATATATCAGGTTGGAAGAACTGGAGCGATAACACCAGTTGCTTTTCTAGAACCTGTTTTTTTGTCAGGAAGTACAATTAGAAGAGCATCTTTGCATAATGATTCTTTTATAAAGTCATTAGGTCTAAAAATTGGAGACACTGTGATAATAGAAAAGGGTGGTGACGTTATTCCTAAAGTTGTTTCAGTTGATTTCAGTAAAAGAGACCTACTTTGTCGTGATATAAAAAGAATAGAATTTTGTCCCTCATGTAAGACTAAATTAATAAAACCAAAAAACGAAGTAAATCTATATTGTGTTAACTCAATGAGTTGTAGACCCCAAATTATTAATAAAATTGAACATTTTATTTCTAGAGATGCTCTTGACATTAGCTCAATTGGTTCAAAAACTGTCGAAATGCTCTATGATGAAGGAAAAATTAATAATGTAGGTGATCTTTATAAATTAAAGCTCTCAGATTTAATTAATTTAAATGGATTTGGTTCGGAGTCAAATTCATATAAAAAAGCTCAAAATATTATTGATGGAATAAATAATTCAAAAAGTAAATCATTTGATAAATTAATCTTTGGTTTGGGCATAAGATATGTTGGTAAAACTGTTGCCAAAAAACTTTCATTAAAATTTGAAAATATTGTTAATTTAAAAAATGCCAATTTTAATTCATTAATAGAAACTGATGAAATTGGTGAGAAAATTGCTAATAGTGTTTTAAATTTCTTTAGAGATGAACATAACATTAGACTCATTAACTCACTGTCAAATAGTGGTTTAAATTTTGCCCTTGATAATGATTCAAAAAATAAATCCAATAAACTGAATAATTTAACTTTTGTTATTTCAGGAACATTTACTTTTTCAAGAGAACAGCTAGCTAATATTATAGAACAAAATGATGGTAAATTATCGTCATCTATTTCAAAAAATACTGATTATTTGATTGAAGGGAATAAAGCTGGTCCAAAAAAAATAGAAAAAGCTAATTTACTTGGTGTTAAAATCATAACTGAAACAAAATTTTTAAGTTTATTAAATGATTGATTTGCTTAATAGAATAAAGAAAATTATTTCTAATTATCTACTGTCAAAAAGGACAAAAAGCCAATATAGAAAGTCTAAAATAATTCCTTTTAGTAAATCAAAGAAGGCTGCATTATTATTTGATGCCACTAGCTCAGAGGCAATTTCATCAATAAAAATCTTATTGAAATTTTTTTTAAAGAAAAATATTGATGTATTTGTTTTGGGTTTTGTTAACATGAAAAAAAATAGCTCATTTCATTTATCAACTATTCATATTAATTATTATAATTTGAGTGAAATAAATTTTTTTGGTTTTCCAAAGTCAAAAAAATTAAATGATTTTGCATCAATTAATTATGATTTTTTAATTAATTTATCAATGGAAAATACTTTTTCATTAAAATACCTGTCATTTATAACAAAATCTAATTTTAAGATTGGCGTTTACAATAGTGATGATAATGAAATATATGATTTTTTATTAGTGATGAAAATTAAGTCAATCGAACATCTTGTAGAACAAACAATTTTCTATCTAGAACAAATAAATAACAATAATGAGAAATAAAAATTTAATAGGAACGGGTGTTGCTCTGATAACCCCTTTTAATGATGATTTTTCAATTGATTTTTTATCTCTTGAAAAATTAATAGAAAACATGATTGAAAACAGAGTTAATTATCTGGTTGTCATGGGAACAACAGCCGAATCACCCACACTAAGTTCGGAAGAGCAAATTGATATTTTAAATTTCGTTAAAAAAATTGTTAATAACAGAGTTCCAATTGTATTTGGGATGGGGTCAAATGATACAAACAAATTACTCAAACGCATTAAAAACTTTGATTTTGATGGTATTGAAGCAATTCTTTCAGTCTGTCCTTATTACAACAAGCCTAATCAGACAGGACTTTTTAGTCATTTTGATACAATTGCTATGAATTGTCCAGTTGACATTATATTATATAATGTCCCGTCAAGAACATCCAGTAATTTAGATTTTAATACGGTTAAAGATTTATCAAATAAACATAGAAATATAATTGGAATTAAAGAAGCATCAGGTGATATTGGATTTGCCATGGATTTGTTTTTAAATTGCCCTAAAGACTTTATGATAATTTCTGGAGATGATAAGATTACATATCCAATGATTGCACTTGGAGGAGCAGGAGTTATTTCTGTTCAAGCAATGGCTTTTCCAAATCTTTTTGTAAAAATGGTAGATTGTAGTTTGTCGTCTGATTTTATGTTAGCTAGATCTTATCACTATGAATTACTCAAAAGTGTTGATTTGTTTTATATTGACGGAAATCCTGCAGGCATCAAAGAGGCATTATTTTTTAAAAATATTTGCAGAACAAACCAACTTAGACTCCCTTTAACTAAAATGAAGAAGGAAAATGCTTTACTTCTTCATAAATTTTTAAAATAATTTGTATAATTTTTCGTTCAAATATTGAATAATTTATTAAGTATTAATAGATTTGAAATTTTTATATTTCTAAAATTTTTAAATTTTAATTATGATTGAAAAAGACATCGAACTAATTGATCAAAAGATTGCCAAAGAGAGTGAATTTGTTGACACTCTAATATCAGAAGTGAACAAGGTAGTTATCGGACAAAAATCAATGATTGAAAGTCTATTGATTGGGCTTCTTGGTTCAGGACATATATTACTTGAGGGAGTTCCCGGATTAGCAAAAACACTTGCAATTAAAACATTAGCTGAATCTATTAAAGGAAATTTTAATCGAATTCAATTTACTCCTGATTTACTTCCATCAGATATTATTGGTACTATGGTTTATAATATTAAAGAAGGAGACTTTAGTATAAAAAAGGGTCCGATATTTTCTAATTTCATCTTGGCTGATGAAATAAATAGGGCACCTGCTAAGGTTCAAAGTGCACTTCTTGAAGCAATGCAAGAAAAACAGGTTACAATCGGAGACCATACATACCAACTTGATAATCCTTTCTTAGTTTTAGCTACTCAAAATCCTATTGAACAAGAGGGTACGTACCCTTTACCTGAAGCTCAAACTGATAGATTTATGCTTAAAACGATTATTGATTATCCTTCAAAAGAAAATGAAATAAAAATTTTAAGACAAAACTTAGATAATTTAAATGTTAAAATTAAACCGGTTGTTTCTATTAATAAAATTATTAATGCTAGAAAACTAATCAGTGAAATTTACATGGATAAGAAAATCGAAAACTATATAGTAGACATAATTTTATCCACTAGAAATCCAAAGAAATATGATCTTTCTTCTCTTGATGGTTTAATTGGTTTTGGTGCATCCCCAAGAGGGAGCATTAACCTTGCTAAAGCCTCAAGAGTTCACGCATTTTTGAGAAGGCGTGGTTACGTAACTCCAGAGGACGTCAGAGCTGTTTGTAAAGATGTATTAAGACACAGAATAGGTCTTACTTATGAAGCCGAAGCCGAAAATGTATCCTCTGATGATGTTATCGAACAAATCTTAAATAAAGTCGAAGTACCATAAATGGAAACAAAAGATCTTATTAAAAAGGTTCGTAAAATTGAAATAAAAACCAAGAGACTCACAAGTGATTTATTTACAGGTCAGTATAGTAGTGCCTTTAAAGGAAAAGGCATGGTTTTTAGTGAGGTCAGAAAGTATGTTCCTGGGGATGATGTTAGAGATATTGACTGGAATGTTACCGCCAAATTATCAGAGCCATATGTTAAAATTTTTGAAGAAGAAAGAGAACTGACAATGATTTTAATGGTCGATGCATCCTCTTCAAATTTATTTGGTTCTAATTATAAATATAAAAAGGACTTACTAGTAGAAATTTGTGCAGTTTTAGCTTTTTCTGCAATGCAAAACAATGATAAGGTTGGTGTTCTTTTCTTTACTGATCGAAATGAATTATATATACCACCAAAAAAAGGTAAAAAGCATATTTTAAGAATCATCAGAGAACTTATAAATTTCAAGCCAAGTAGCTCAAAAACTAATATTTCTAATGCATGTAGCTACATAAATAAAATTGTAAAAAAGAAATCAATTATCTTTTTACTTTCTGATTTCATAGACGATGATTATTTCAAATCACTCAACTTACTCTCAAATAAACACGATTTAAATGGAATTAGGATATATGACTCATTTGAAAGTTCAATTCCTGACATAGGTTTAGCACTTTTTTGGGATACAGAAAACCAAAAATATCAATGGGTTGACACATCAAGTGATTTGGTAATTAAAAAATTAAAGAATCATTTCTATAAGAATCATTCATATTTTAATAATTCCTTTATGAAATCTGGATCATCATTTGTAAATATTGCAACCAATGAATCTTACATTGTAAAACTTTTAGAATTATTTAAAAATAAATGAGACCTATAAAATTGATTTATTTTTTTTCAATTTGTCTATTTAGTCAGGAGATTGATGTCAAGATAGACACCAATTTACTTAGAATTGGCGAGCAATTTAGTATTTCATTATACAGTCAAAAGCTTGATACAATCTCTGATTACGAAGACGTAATTTTATCAATTTTAGATGATTTTGAAATCATTAAACAGAAATCTTTTTCAAGTTATTCTGAAGGTGACTCAATTTATGTTAGTGAATATTTACTTACAAAATTTGATACCGGTAAATTTAAATTACCTTCAATAATTGATGTAAATAATTTAAATAAAGAGGTTGATTCAATTGAATTAGAATTTATTCCTGTTTTAATTGATACAACAAATAATTTTTTTGATATAAAAAAAAATATAGATGCTCCATTTAAAATCAAGGAACTTCTTTACTATAAAAAATATTTTTTTCTAATCATATTATTATTATTAATCCTTTATTTGATTTACAGAAAATCATTGTCAAAAAAAGTAGAGAAAAAGCACGAAATAAAAAAAGAGATTCAAATTGACATTTATTTTCTAGAACAACTAGATAATTTAAATTCTAAAAAATATCTAGAAAATAACAAGTTTAAATTATATTTTACTCGACTTTCAGAAATTTTTAGAGGATACCTTGAGGAAAGATTTCATTTGAATGCATTAGAGCTGACATCAAGCGAGCTAAAACATGAACTTGAAAAATTAAAACTAAATGAAGACTGGGTCAATAATTTTTTAAGAACAGGTGATCTTGTTAAATTCGCAAAAGCAACTCCAGATGTTAAAAAGAGCGAAATTTATTTAAAAAAAGTGAGAGATTTTATAATTAAGCATAAGGTAAACTTGAATTACCAAAATGAAAACAAAAAAATGTAAATTAAAAATTTAAATTTCAAAATATAAAAATGACATTTTTAAATCCACTTTTTTTATTATTTCTATTATTAATTCCGCTTATGATATTTTTCTATTTTTTTAATAGAAAAAAACAACACTCTAAAATTAACTTTTCATACTCTTTCATAAATCTAAGCAGTATTAAGTCATCTCTGTTTCATTTATTGTTTTTAATGAAGTTGTTTACGATTGTTTTAATAATTATTGCTCTTGCTAGACCTCAGGATACTGTTGTAAGTTCAGATACATTAAAAAAAGAAGGAATTGACATAATGATTGCTATGGACGTATCTAGCAGTATGCTTGCTGAAGATTTTAAACCAAACAGACTTGAGGCTGCAAAAAGTCTTGCGATTGAGTTTATTAAAAGAAGAAAAAATGATAGAATTGGCTTAGTAATTTATTCTGGGGAAAGTTTTACTCAATGTCCATTAACAACGGACCATGATATATTAATTAACTTAATGAATAATGTTGAAACTGGTCTAATTAATGATGGAACGGCAATCGGTCTAGGTCTAGCAAATTGTGTTAACCGTCTTAAAGAAAGTAAGGTTGAAAGTAAAATAATTATTTTATTAACAGATGGAGAAAATAATACTGGTTTTATTGACCCTATTACTGCTGCAGTTATTGCAAAGGACTCTTCTATCAAAACTTACACAATTGGAGTAGGATCATATGGTACAGCTCCATACCCAACCCAGGATATGTTTGGAAGATCAATATATGTTGATGTTCCAGCAAAAATTGATGAGAATATGTTAAGAGCTGTTGCAGATACAACTGGAGGAATGTATTTCAGAGCTGATAATAATTCAAAATTAGCCAACATATATCAAGAAATAGAGTCTTTAGAGAAATCAGAAATTGAGGAAATAAAATATTACAATGTGACAGAAAAATACTCTTCATTTTGCTTACTGGCATTAATTATTTTTTTCATTGAATTTATATTGAATTATACATATTTTAAAAAAATAGTTTAATGGATTTTTATCAACCAAATTACTTGTACCTAATTTTATTAACAGTTCCTATTTTATTCATTTTTTTAATATATATGAGATGGACTAAAAAGGTAAGAAAAAAAGTATTTAATGATTTTAATTTTACAAGAGTTGTTCCTGAGTTCAGTACCAACAATAAAATTGTGCATTTCTCTATAAGAATATTTGTATTAATTCTTCTAATTATTTCCCTTTCAGGCCCAAGAATTGGTACTAAAATAAAAACAATTAAAAGGGAAGGAGTTGATTTAGTTTACATGATTGATGTTTCAAAAAGTATGTTAGTTGAAGATATCGCTCCAAATAGAATATTAAAAGCTAAACAAATTGTTTCAAAAAGCATTGATAATCTTGTTTCTGATCGAATTGGAATTATTGTATATGCTGGACAGGCATATCCCATGATGCCTTTAACTTTCGATTATTCAATGGCAAAATTATTAATTAAGTCAATTGATACGGATGTCGTTCCATCTCAGGGGACTGACATTGGCAGTGCTTTAAATATGGCTTCCAACTTCTTTGATGACAATAAAAAAAGTAAGATTATTTTTTTACTAACAGACGGAGAAGATCATGAACTAAATTTTGAAAATGAGTTAAATTCTCTTTTTGAAAATAATATTATAATTAGTTCAATTAATATCGGCACTAAATCTGGAGGTCCAATTCCAATTGCTGAAAATGGTCAAAAAAAATATAAAAAGGATAGGAAAAACAATGTTATTATTTCAAAAGCAAGTTCAGAAATAATTTCACAAATTTCATCTAAAACAAAGGGCAGTTTTATAAGAACCACTAACACAGATGAAGCAGTAGATTTTATTTTAGACAACATGGAAAAGTTAGATAAGAACTTCTCTGATGAACAATTTTTTTCTGATTATGAAGATCAATTTCAATGGTTTCTTGGTTTAGCCTTATTATTAATTGTTTTTGACTTTTTTTTAACGAGAAAGAAAATTAAATTTATAGATAAAATAATTGATAGAAAATGAGAAAATCTTGCTTATTTTTGATTATTACATTTAATATTTTAGTCACTTATTCACAAAGTGAAAGAAAATACATTAGAGACGGAAATAAGAATTTCTCAGACAGTTCTTTCGTCAAATCGGAAATAAATTATAAGAAATCATTAGAAATTAACCCAGATTACGATGCAGCAATTTTTAATTTATCTAATAGTCTTCAGAAGCAAAAAAGATTTGATGAGTCCGAAGAATATTTAAAAAAAATAATAGGTAATTCAAATGACAGCTCTATTATTTCAGACAGCTATTACAATCTTGGAAACAATATGCTTCAACAACAAAAAATAAATGAAGCTATTGATGCATA
>PKDT01000071.1 GCA_002863085.1 Flavobacteriales bacterium | reverse complement strand
TCATAAGTATATACTTGAGTACCACCAATAGTAGTAAGACTAATAAACCCATCAGTTTCTCCGTTGCATGATACACCGGCACCAGTATAGTCAGAGTGTTCTTCAGTTACTTCAACTCCAATTTCTGGTTCAGTTATTTCAACTGTTACGGTGTCTGAGCAGCCATTTTCGTCAGTAACTAAAGCAGTATAAGTACCAGCTCCGATATTTTCTAGATTGCCTTGGTCGTTAGCAGTTACAACATTGCCGTCTTGATCTGTCCAGTTATAAGTATATACTTCAGTTCCTCCTGTGGTTGTGAGATTGATAAATCCATCAGTTTCATTTTTACAACTGACTCCAAATCCAGCATAGTCAGAGTGCTCTTCAATTAGCTCAACTACTGGCGGTTCAATTATTTCAATGGGTGAATCAAGCTGAGTATTATTGCCATTAGAGTCTGTGACTGAAATGTCATAGGTTCCTGCGCCTAGATTTGTTAGTGTCAACACTAATTGTGTTTGATCAAGATTATTAATTTGTTCAATCTCTGTTATTTGCCCATCACTTAAAGTAATTTCAGAACCTTCATATATTATGTCATATACATATCCTCCAGATCCCCCAGTTATTGTTACCTCGATAGATCCGTCTGATGTACCATTACATGAAATTCCATAGCCACCATAAATTTCTTGATTTTGTAAACTTTCGTCAGAGTTATATACTTCTAGTTCATCGGGACTTTCAATGATTATACCAAGTAATTGGTCTTGACAGCCGTTTGCGTCAGTTATTTCGACGTTATAAATACCAGCACCCAAGTTAGTTAGATCTCCATTTTCATCAGCTTCAACAGTTTGTATCACTTCACCATCAGAATTTACAATAGTCCATAAATATGAATATGTACCATCACCTGTTCCCCCTGATGATGAGATGTCTATACTACCATCATTTTCACCAAATGCAGATATACCAAATCCATTGAATTGTGTTTGTAGGCTTGGGTCTTCATTGGTCACGGATAGCTCTTCTGGCTCATCAACAGTTATTGATTCGGTGAATGTACAACCATTTGAATCCGTTATAGTTACGTTATATTCTCCAGCATCAAGATTACTAATTGTAACCCCATCATCTTCACCACTAATATATTCAACTAACGATTGTTCAGAGGGAGTGAGCTGCTGGTATGAGTATGAAAATGGTGGACATCCATTTGCTGGTGATGTTGTGATTTGGCCGTCGGTTTCATTTTCATCATCGCTACTAAGATCTCCATCGTTGCAAGAAACTGCAACAGTAGTTAAAGACATTGTTAATTCACTTGGTTCAGAAACTATAATATTATCTTCAGTTACCAAGCATCCATTTTCGTCAGTTATTTCGAGTATGTATGAGCCAGCACTAACACCTGTAATTTCGGGTTGAAAATCATTATCAAGTATAGTTTGATTACCTTCATCATCAACAGAGATTAATGAGTAAGTATATTCACCAGTTCCTCCAGAAACACCAATTGAGATTGTTGCATCTTGTGACTGGTAACACGAAACATCTTGTTCACAGTTAAATGAGGAATAAAAAGACCAGTTATCGGTAATTTCTAATGTTGGTGGTGCATCAATTACTATCGTCTCAGTAGATTTACAAAATTGAGAAGAACCGCCAGATGAGTCAAGTACTTCGACTGTATATGTTCCAACACTGAGGCCAGTAAATTCTCCGGTGGAGTTACTAGATATTACAGGATCACCCTCACAATAGGTTTCACATGATATTGAACAATTTTCCCCAATTGGAGTACCAGCAAAAACAAAATCACAACCAAGTGCAGCAATAGCACCTGCACAACCTCCAAAGGCAGCAAGTGCAGCATCATTATCTTCACACGGAGGAGCAGTTCCTAACAATGTTAAATTATAAGTATAATTCTCATCGCCACCAATTGCAGAGGCAGTAATGGTTCCAATGGACTCATAGTCACATTCCAAATTGGATGACGTTATCGACCCAGTGTTACCATCTGAGTTGACATCCTCTGAAAGTTCTACAGGATCTGGTGCTTCAATTTCAAAACTAGTTGGGCCTTGTTGACAATCGTATTTGTCATATGCATATAAAGTATAACTTCCTGCTGCTAAACAACAGGTTACATCATTTAAAGTACTAAGATTATCAACAGTATTTCCGTTACTATCTATAACTTCGATATCATAACCAAAAATATTTGATGGAGAATTATTATTTGGACATCCACCTTCCAGATCACCAAAATCCCAAGTAATTTCACCGTTAGATTCATTGTAGCATAAGTTTCCTGATGAATCAAAGTCATCTGGAGTTAAATTAATTTCAATTGGTTCTGGCTCAGTAATTGTTACATTAATTTCTGTGGTACAACCACCATCATCGTTCCCTACGCCATCAAAATCGTCATCTTGACCACTTGGTGTTGAAATAGATAATGTATAATCACCTTCAGTTAAGCTTAAGTCAACCGGAGAAGAGATGGTTATTGGGTCGGATGAGGTTGGAGAGATTGGACCATATGCTAAACTATTTCCGTTGTAAATAGAAATTTGATAATTTTCAATATTACTATTGTCTGGCATAGCAATAAATTGATCATAAAATAAAATATTTGTTGTATTGGCATATTCCACAGCATTATCAGAGAAGCTATTTCCTTCTAAGATATTATCGGGGTATAAAGTAATAAATGTATCGTCGCCACCATTACATGATACACTATGACCACAGTCTTTTGTATCAACTTCCCAGCCCACATCAATATCAGTAATGTTAGAACTGCTGGGCTCATAAATGTAAAAGTCATAAGGTATATTGTTATTCAATGCACAACCATCTACTGTAGATATTGTAACTTGATATCTTACTCCGTTTTCATACTCTCCAATCAAGTTATTAATTTGTCCATTACCGCCAGTGAATCCCCAGCTGTTAGATGTTATTTGTCCATTTTCGTCAGTGGGAATTTCTACTGTTTGACCTGAGCTAGGATCAGTAAATTGCCAAGAGAAAACTGCATCTGTAATAACATTTCCATTGTCAGTGAGTTGTATATTAATTGACCCATCATCAGCGTCAGCACAGCTACTAGGTTGAACATATGGAGTTACGTCGTACTGATCAATAACCTCTGTAAAATGAGTGACAACCTCAGGACACCAGGTGTCTTGATTTGTTATAACATTCATACAGTTGACAAAAATGTCAAATTCTGCAATTGAACCTGCAATGGTTTGTTCTACACCGGTGTATATTTGATCATTCACCTGGATAAAGTATGGTGCTTCCGTATCGTCTGTACACCCACCACCAGTAACTGTATTCATTTCAAAAATGGAAGGATCACCATAACAATCTGGGGGGGTAACAGTGTAGTCAATTTCAATTGGATCATAATCTGCAGGAACATCAAATAGAAACTCTACACCTGACGAAGAAGAACCAACACATTCTCCAGAATTACATAAGTCATTTCCTATATTCGGAATGTAAAATGTGCTTGTGCACCCACCGATAGTAGCTGTTACTCTGAGACTGTAGGGATTACCAAAAGATAGAACATCTGGAATCCCGTCTCCGTTGTTATCAATGTTATTTGTTGTATTTACGGGTTCAAGGTAATTGTTCAGTGACAGATTTTCATCGAAAACAATGGTTGTTAAGTTTATGTTATTAAAGACAGCATTAGTTGGATCAACACCATTATCAACAAGAACAGTAACTGATGACATTTCATAACTAGAGACTAGCGTGAAATGGACTCGTCCTTGTTGACTTGCACATGACGGTGATAGTAGTGTTAAGTTTTCTAGATTAATATCCCAATTAAGACTTTCAGCACATGGGAATATTGATTGTAACTCAATTGGTTCGTTGATGGAATAGTATTGTGTGCCTTGAGGAAGAACCTGTTGTGCAAATAAAGAGTTTGAAAAACAGAAAATTAAACAAGCTAATATTATGTATAGGGGGTTTTTCTTTTTATCAAAAAATTCACTCATATATTTAAAATTGTCTACTAACAAGTGTTTCTGGCAAAGTAAATATTGAAATTACTTTTGCAAGAAAAAATCAACGTTAGTGCATTATAATAAAAATAATTAAAATTTTTTAAACAACAGATTGTTTTGTTGAAATTCTACGTATGAAAAATGACTAATCCAATCACCTAAATTAATGTATTTAGTTTTTTTTGAAATTTCTATTTCAATAGGTTCATGAATGTGTCCGAATATAAAAAAATCTATGTGTGATTTTTTTAATTTACTTTTTGAATATTCTATGAGGTTTTTTCTAAGCTCAACCTTGTTAAATTGTCCGCCCTTTCTTCTACTTTGTCGTGACCAATAATGTGCAATTTTGATTCCAAGATTTGGATTTAGCAAAGAAAATAGAAATTTACATAGGGGATTATTAAAAATAGATTTTAAAATATTGTATTTTATATCATTTTTACCAAGACCATCTCCATGTGCAATAAAAAAAACTTTATCGTTTATTTTTGTTACTAGAGGTTTCTTATGAACCGTTAGGCCAAGCTCTTTTTCTAGGTAGCCGAAGGTCCACAGATCATGGTTGCCAGGGAAAAAATGAATTTGAATTCCATTATCTGTAAACTGTGCAAGTTTGCCCTTTATCCTTTCAAACCCTTTTGGTATTACCATATTGTATTCAAACCAAAAGTCAAAAATGTCACCAACTAGATAAATCGCTTTAGCTTTATCGTAAATACTATCAAGCCATCGACATATTTTTTTCTCCCTTATAACACTTTTGTGATTATCAGGACTTCCAAGATGAAAGTCAGAAGCAAAATAAATTCTATCTCTTAGCATTAACTAATTCATTGATTTTTAAGTCCAAATCTAGTCCCCTAAGATTCTTTGCAGCAATTTTACCCTCTTTGTCAATTATAACCGTATATGGAATAGAACTAAAATTGTATAGTTCCCTTACATATGTTTCCCATCCTTTCAACTCACTTAGGTGAACCCAGTCTGATAGCTTATCATCCTTAATTGCCTTTTCCCAAGCAGTTCTAGAATCAGTTTGTCTTTGGGTTCCGTCTAGTGAAACACTTATGATTTCAAAATCATTTTTTGAAAATTTCTTGTGAAGTTTAACTAGTTTAGGGTTCTCCATACGACAAGGTTTACACCATGAGGCCCAAAAGTCAACTAATATGACTTTATTTTTGAAATCTGTTAAGGATACTAAATCACCATTTAAATTAGGAAGAGTGAAATTTGGTGCAGGTTGTCCATAAGCTAAAGGTTTGAACTTTTCAATTTCCTCTTCAAGTAAATTTATATGACTAGACTGTGGGTAATTTTTTTTAAGATCTTTTAGGACAAGTTCAAATGTTTCTAAGTGTTCATCAACTGTCAAAACAGGAGACGATTGTCCATAATTTTGAAATAGCGCAATAAGACATGCTTTAGATCCTGAGTTTTTTGCAATAAATGATTTTAAATATTCCTGATGTTTACCTAGAGCAATAAAAAATTTTTGTCTTGCTTCTAAAGATTCTGATTCATAATTTTCATCATCTGAAATGGATTGCAGTTCTCTGGTTAAGGAGTCTCTAAATAAAAGCAATGAATATAACTTGTCATCCATTTCAATGATTTTTTCTGTACCAACAGATCCATCAACGGTCAAGTTATCGCCAATATAATTTATAGAAATATTTTCACCACTGTTAGCTAGAATATCAAATGATGTACCGTCAAAAAACTTTAGTCGGTATAATTCTTCTTCATTTATATTTTTTTTGAATGAAAATTTCCCATTTTTAATATTTGTGGTGTCTATTATCTCATTAGATAAATCAATTTTTTGAAGAATTGCGTCACCGACTCTATCAGTCTGAACATTTACAATAAATGAGTTTTGGTTTGTATTACAGCTAACTAGAGCAAATAAAACTAATACAAGAAAATTATTTAATTTCATTTTTTAATTTTTTGATAAGTATTTCATTTATTTTTTTTGGATTAAGTTTACCATTTGAGTCCCGCATTATTTCACCCATGAACAGACCTATTAAGTTGCTATTTCCGTTATTAAAATCAATTACTTTTTGGGGAAATTTTTTGAAGGCTTTATCAATCAAATTCTCAATTTGACATGAATCATCAATTTGAAATAATTTGTTTTCAACAGCAATTTCTTGAGGTGATTTCATCGTTTTAATCATTAAAGGGAAAATACTATTTTCTATCACAGTTTTATTTATTTTGCCTTCGGATAACATATCTGATAGTTTCGCAATATTTATTGCCGATATTGGTAAATCATTAACTTGAATTGATTTTTTGTTTAGATAAGATTTAACTACACCCAACATTATATTAGCAGCAGACTTGTAATTTTTTGTATGCTTAATTATTTTGTCAAAGAATTCTGAAAATAATTTCTCATTTGAAAGAATTTTTGAATCGTATTCAGATAATTTCAGTTTTTGAGTGTAAAAAATGAATTTTTGCTTGGGAAGTATGGGCATAGTTACCTTTATTTCATCAATAGTTTTTTGACTTATAACTACCGGCGGGATATCAGGTTCAGTAAAATATCTATAATCGTGAGCATCTTCTTTGCTTCTAAGAACAGTTGTTGAATTATCTGAGGCATTATAATTTCTTGTTTCTTGATTAACATCTATGTTATTTTCATAACATTTGATTTGTCTAGCAACTTCTAGTTCAATAGCTCTCATAACATTTTTAAATGAGTTTATATTTTTTACTTCGACTCTATTTCTTAATACATTAGAACCATAAGGTCTTACAGAAATATTAGCATCACACCTTAAGCTACCTTCCTCCATATTTCCGTCAGAAACTCCAATATATCTTACTATCTTTCTAATTTCTTTCAAGTATGAATATGCTTCCTGAGTTGATCTAATTTCAGGCTCTGAAACAATTTCCAAGAGAGGAACACCCGCCCTGTTATAGTCAACTAGTGAGTTTTTTGGATCAATATCATGAATACTTTTTCCAGCATCTTCTTCCATGTGGATTCTCGTAATATTTATTTTTTTATTTGGAATTTCAATGTAACCACCAGTGCAAATAGGTGTTTTGTCTTGTGTAATTTGATAACCTTTAGGTAAATCTGGGTAAAAGTAGTTTTTTCTCGAGTAAAGATTGTATTTTGATATTTTGCAGTTGAGTGCAATACCTAATTTTATCGCGCGATTTATGACTTCAGAATTTATTTTAGGTAGTGTTCCTGGATATCCTAGTGTTACAGGACTGATACAAGAGTTAGGACTTTCACCATATTTGTTTTTATCTCGACAATAGGCTTTGGTTTTCGTGGATAGTTGAACGTGAACTTCAAGACCAACAATTGTCTCATATTTTGTTTTTGTACACATTATACTTTAATCACTTTAACACTTTCAACGGATTTTTTGTCATAAACTTTTACAAAATAAATACCATTTGAAAAATTACTTGTATCGATACGAAAATCAGTCTCAGTTGATATTTGTGTGAAATAAACCTTACCAAAAATATCATGAACTACAATTGTTTTTGAATCATTTGTTTTAGTCTTAACAATAAATTCATCGTGGACTGGATTTGGATATACTTTTAAATTTGTCATTTCTTCATTTATAGAGCTCAGATTAGGAGGTGATAAAACAAAAAGTCCAAATTGCATGTCAGATACTAAAATATTTCCTGAGGGCAAAAACGGATAAACACCCCAGGCACCCTTGTAGCTGTTTCCGTTTTCAAGAGGATATGTATCGTAACTTGTTACATATGTGACATTTTGAGGGTCACTTATATCCCAAATCCACAGCCCATCATAGTAGTGTGATACATATAGCAAGTTTTCATTAATAATTATATTGTGAGCAATGGAATTATCATCAACTTCACTTAAAATAGTGCTTAATACTTGTATTTCATTAACGTTTGAAACATCACAAACTTTGAGTTTATAGCCATGATTTTCATCAGCAAAAACATAAATGTTATTTTCAGATAGCCACCCTGAGTGGTTGTATCCCTTGAAGGGGTAGTCGGTTAGAGAACCCAATGTAACAGGGGAGGAGGGTTGGGAAAAATCCACAATATGCAAGCCATTTTCAGCACAATTTAGATAGCCAATACTGTTCTTAACAAATATGTCGTGTACATAACCTTGGTTATTATATTGAGATATTAAAACAGGGTTCTCTGGGTCATCAAGAGAAATCAAACTAAGGTTGTTGGGACTACCGTTAATCTTGCCACCACAACTATACATTGTAGCATTTAGTTCATCAATAAAAATGTTGTGGGAACGAGTTATTAAGTCATTTGAATCATATACTACATTGAACGAATTTGGTAAATTTTTGATGTCGATTATTTGTAGTGTACTGGAGTTCATTTCATCAGCAACGGCATATAAATAGCCTTGAAAGGTATGAAAGTCTCTGTGAACAACCTGAGAACTTGTTGAACCTCCGTTAATGGATGCAACTATTATACTATTTTCAGGGTCAGTTACATCGAATATATGTGTTCCTTGAGTAGAGCCAATTACAGCGAATTCATGACCATTTTGGACAAATCCCCAAACTTCGTTGTATATATTACCAACCCAGTTATCACCCGGATTTTCTTCAATATTAATAATTGATCCGTCATCAATCCAATTGAACAAAAGTTGCATGTTACTTTGTTGTGACATTATTAATAAGGGCAAAATCAAACTGGTTAGTAGTGTAAACTTTTTAATCATTTTATTTTTTTTATTTTACTAATTTAAGAATTTGATTATTAAAGGCTTGTTTGTCATCATAAATAAAATCGAATTCTATTTGAACAATAACTATTTTAACAACTTTACGTAGTTTGTTTAATAATTTGTCAGAGAGCCTGAAATAATCTTTTTCACTAAATAGGATTGATTTACAGTTTTTTAGTTTATGTAATTTTTTAATGAAGAAGTCTATATTTTTTTCTTTGAAATCATAATGATCTTTAAATTTTAAATGAACAAAGTTTAGATTTATTGCATTTAGATGGTTAACTAGTTCAGCTGTTTTTTCAAAACCTGTTATGAGTAAATACTTTTGATTTTCATCAATTTTGTATAATCCATTACTAATTGATTCTATAAAATTATACTTGCTTATGTATGAAAAGTATATTTTTTGTTTGCTATTAATTCTTAATTTATTCTCAATTAATTTCATGTTTTTTTTATCTATATCCCTATTGCATTTTGTTACAACTATAACGTCTGCTCTTTTCTTTTCACATCTTGGTTCTCTTAATCTTCCAATTGGTATCAGTTCATCATCGATAAAAAGATCTTTCATTTCTGTTAGTAAAATATTAATGTCTCGAAATAAGGAACGGTGCTGATAGCCATCGTCTAGGATTATAGTTTTTAAAAATTTGTTGTGTTCTGTTAATTTTTTTATTCCATTGACACGGTTGGTGTCACATGCTAGTGTAATTTTATCAAATTTATTTATTAGCATATTACATTCGTCACCCAAATTTGACGAAGAGTGTATTTTTTTATTTGCAACGATAAAGTCGTTAGTTTTTCTGCCGTAACCTCTGCTTAATACACCCACATTTTTTTCCCCAATTAGTCTTATTAAATATTCAACCATCGGAGTTTTCCCAGTTCCTCCCATACTTAAATTACCTACAGAAATTACTTTTTTTGATGATTTGTAAATTTTAAAAAAACCAGTGCTATACATCTGATTTCTTAAATTAATTAGAACCCAATATATTAGTTGAAGAGGTTTTAAAATAAACTTTAGGTTGTTCATTGTAATTAATTAAGCGTATTTTTATGTTGCATAATAAACAAAAATATCATGAAATTATTTGAAATATCAAATTATTTGAATGAGATAGTTCCATTGGATTTTCAGGAAGAATATGATAACTCAGGTTTAATCATCGGTCGTGAGGACTCTGAGATAAAGTCAGTTTTAGTTTGTCTTGACTGTACAGCTGAAGTATTGGCTGAGGCAATTGAAAAAGGTTGTAATTTGATTATTTGCCATCATCCATTAATATTTAATGGGATAAAGAAAATTACAAGCTCAAATAAAAATCAAAAAATAATTTTGAAAGCCATAGAATCAAAAATTGCTATATATGCAATACATACAAATCTTGATAATATCCATGGAGGTGTTTCCTTCAAGTTGGCTGAAAAAATTGGACTTACTAGTGTTGATTTTCTTAAACCTAAAACGGGTCTTTTGACTAAGTTAATTACATATTGTCCTAAAACTCACACTGAAAAACTGAAATCAGCTCTTTTTGAATTGGGTGCGGGTAAAGTTAGTGATCTTTATGATCAATGTGCATTTACATCAAAAGGAACAGGCACATTTAGGCCACTAGATGGCTCTAGTCCACATCTTGGAGATATTAAAAAATATAACATAGTTGAGGAAGATAAGATTGAGATAGTATTTTACTCCTACATGACCTCTAGAATTATAAATGCTTTAAAAAATAATCATCCCTATGAAGAGGTTTCTTACAGCACTATTGTAATTAATAATTCAACTAATGTCGGTTCAGGTGCAATAGGAAAACTTTCAAAAAGTATGACTAATGATGATTTTCTTTCCTATGTAAAGAATAAATTAAATTTATCTAACATTAGGTACACAAAAGACAACTTCAAAAAACAGATTAAAAAAGTTGCAGTTTGTGGAGGTTCGGGACGATTTTTGTTGAATCATGCTCTTAAATCAAAAGCGGATGTTTTTATAACATCAGACTTCAAATATCATGACTTTCTTGATGTTGATGAAAAAATAATTGTATATGATATTGGACATTATGAAAGTGAAATACATACTCAAAAATTAATTTATGGTATTCTTAAAGAAAAATTTTCTAAATTAGCGGTCCAATTATCAAAAAAATGTTCTAACCCAATATTATATTACTAAATATGGCTACTACAAAAAAAATTGAAAGTGATTATTCGAGCTCTGCAATTAGTGCAAAGTTAGAGTCCTTATTTCAGTTACAATTAATTGATTCTAAAATTGATAAACTTAAAACATTGAGAGGCGAGTTGCCACTTGAAGTAACTGACTTGGAGTCTGAACTTGAAAAACTAAATGAACGTCTAGAAAAACAAGAATCCATTGATAGTGGAATCAATGAGTCTATTTCAACGCAAGAACAAAAAATCAAAAATGCAAATGATTTGATTGAAAAATACAATTCTCAACAGATGAAGGTTAGAAACAATAGAGAATTTAACGCCATTAATAAAGAACTTGAATTTCAAGCTTTAGAAATTGAATTGGCAAATAAAAAAATAAAAAGTTTTGGAGTTGAAATTGCCGAAAATGCTGAGAAAATAAAACTTATAAAAGCTAAAATTAGAGAGAGAAAAAAGCATCTTAAAAATAAAAAATCTCAGTTGTCTGACATTGTAAAATCTACTGAGAAAGATGAAGAAAAACTTTTAAAAAGTAGAAAAAAATCAGAAAAGAATGTTGATTCTAATTTGATGAATGCTTATTTATCAATTCGAAGCACTTCAAATAACGGTCTCGCAGTTGTTAAAATTAATAGAAATGCTTGCGGAGGATGTTTTAGTAGCATCACACCACAGCACTCTCTGAACATTAGAATGAGAAAAGAAATTTCATTTTGTGAAAATTGTGGGAGAATCTTAGTACCTGACGATATAGATTAGATTCTTTAGAACTTGTAACTGCAAGAAAATATAAACGACATTCGGCTAGATTCTAAGTCTACAACTTGATTGATATTATTAATGGTTGTGGGGTCATCATATATCAAATATTTTGTGCTAGAGATAAGATTTACTAACGCAAAGTCAAAGAAATATGCATTTTTTTGAAAGCCTATGCCTGAGGAAATGTATTCTCTTTTAAGAGAATTTATGTTGTTTCTAAATGGATCTCCAAACACAGAGTATCCGCCTCTGAGAGAAAAATTTTTAACTTTCCATTCTAAACCAATTTTTTTGTTATTAGTTTTTGTATAATAACTTGTGATATTATTATTTGCTTGTTGAAAGCCTGAATGATAATCACTGGATATATTTGCTTTGCTGTAATCTATATTTTCTAAATCAAATGTTAAAAGCCCCTTTTTTGCAATTACAATTGCTAAACTAGTAATAGTTTTAGACGGTGTATTAATTTTGTAAGGAGACGTAATGTGCACATTGTCGTTGTAAAAGTTGTCTCCATTATTAAAGTATGTTGACATACTGGTCTCGTAAAACTCTTCTATATCAAAATAAGTCCGTGAGTGATAAGCTAAACCAAGTCTAACAAAGTGAGCAGGCTTGATAATTGAACCAAGCTTGAAATTCATGCCGAATCCATCTACATATAAGTTTTCATTATATGTCCAGCTGTTCAAATCTTGTTCAATATCAAATTGATCTTCTAAATATCTGCTTTGAAACGTGTAGTCGATACTGCTAAATGAAATACTAGCACCAAGAAAAATAAAATCTTGGTATGAGCTTCCGACTGAAATATCAAAATCATCAATTGAGCCATATTCATTGATGATGGCGTACTGATTCTGTCCAATATTTTCTACACTGGAGATATAGTTATCTGTTGCGTTCAATGTGTCAATTAGATAGGTCATGTAGGCGAGGTAGTCGCTAGAGCTTTCTAACTCATCAATTACAACTCCTTGAGCACTGTTGAAAAAAACATTAGACCTACTACTTTCGCTATTATATCCACCAACGCTAAATTTTCTATTTAGGTCAGTTCTTCTGTTGTAAGTAAACGAGTAATTAAGTCGGTTCCATCCATCATTATTTTGCGTTGGAATTGATTGAACATAGGAAATGTTTTGAAAGTTAATTTTTAGTCTGTCGTAATTATTCCTATTGTTAAGATAATTGCTTTCCACTTCATCATTCGAGATAGACAGACTAGCAGAAAATTCATTGGTTCTGTATGATGCTAATGTAGCAGGATTAGATAATATTGAACCTGAGTTTCCTCCAAGTGAGCTAAATGACCCACCCAGAGAAGTAACTCTTGCAGTACTTAAATTATCAGACATCGAAAGTCTAAGGACATCAGACTCGTTTTGAGACGATAATGTAGGTGATATTATTAAAGCTGTAATGAAACAAAATAACTTTTTCATGATTTTAGTTTAGTTCCTTTTTCCTCTGTTATTTGAACGAGAAGATCTGTTGTTAATACTTCTATTATTATTTGAACCACGGTAATTTGAATTACGGTAGTTTGATTTTCCTCTGTTACTTCGGTGTTTATTATTAAAGTTAGAATTATCTCTTGATGGATTTTTTTCCTTAGAATATTTGGTGTTGTTTTTTTTGTTTCTTGTTGGATTTAAGTTTTTGTCTCTGAAGCGATTATTTATTGTGTTATTATCATAGTCTTCCAACTTTGAGTCTTGCCTTCCTATTCTATTTTGAGAATTTTTTGAAATTAGGTTTGTGTTGGTTGAGTTCCTTTGACCAAATGATAAATTAGTATTGTTTCCGTAAATAACATGAGAATTAAGATAATTATATGGGTACGGAGAATAAAAATAATTATTGAAGCCCCATGCATACGGGTTATAATAGTAGGGTGAATATCCCCAGCCAAAGCTTGACAATCCAAAGTAGGAATTGTATGGAGAAAATCCATAGTGATAACCTATTCCCCAACCATAATTGCTCAGGCTAAAACTCCAACTTGAATATGGGTGATTCCAATTATGATAATGATTATTCCACCCATAGTCCCAAAAGCTATCATAGTAGAATGGGTCATTAAATTTACGGATTCTACTTTCGTAGCTAATTTCGTCATCCCAATAAAGCGTAGTATCATTTAATGTTTTGTCGTCTAAAATCTCGGTATCTTCAGAGTCTATGTATAAAAAATCATAATTAACTTCGGAGTCATTATAATAAATATCATCAACAAATTTTTGACTAACAGAGTTGTTGAAAATAAAAAGACAAAGTATAAGAATAATGTTATATTTGATCATGAGTAATTTTTATTAATCGTCTTCTATAAAGTTACGAGTTAATTTTTTATTTTTAAAATATACACTAATAATTAAACAAAAACCATACCAAAGAATTATATCAATGTCAAAAAAAATTACAAAACGCTCAGATGATTTTTCAAGATGGTACAATGATATCATCACACATGCTGACTTGGCCGAAAATTCAGGTGTAAGGGGTTGTATGGTCATAAAACCCTATGGTTTTGCCATATGGGAGCAAATGAAGTCAGTTTTAGATAAAATGTTTAAGGACACAGGACATGTCAACGCATATTTTCCATTATTTATTCCTAAATCCTTTTTTACCAAAGAAGCTAAACATGTTGATGGTTTTGCGAAGGAGTGCGCAGTTGTTACTCATTACAGACTTAAAAATAATGATACTGGTGAAATAGTAGTTGATGAAGATGCAAAATTAGAAGAAGAATTAATTGTTCGTCCTACATCAGAAACAATAATATGGGATACCTACAAAAGGTGGATAAAATCATACAGAGATCTACCACTGTTAATTAATCAATGGGCTAACGTCGTTCGTTGGGAAATGAGAACAAGATTGTTTTTGAGAACTTCTGAATTTCTTTGGCAGGAAGGTCATACAGCTCATTCAACATCAGAGGAAGCTGTTGAGGAAACAAAAAAAATTCTGGATATTTATATAAATTTTATTCAAAAAACCCTTGCTGTTCCTGTTATTTTTGGGACAAAGTCTGATAACGAAAGGTTTGCAGGAGCTGAAGAAACTTATTGCGTTGAAGCTCTTATGCAAGACGGAAAAGCGTTACAAGCTGGAACATCTCACTTTTTGGGACAAAATTTTGCTAAAGCATTTGATGTTAAATATGCCAGTAAAGAAGGAAAGCTAGAATATGTTTGGGCTAGTTCATGGGGGGTTTC
Organism: Flavobacteriales bacterium; assembly: GCA_002863085.1. Taxonomy (GTDB): domain Bacteria; phylum Bacteroidota; class Bacteroidia; order Flavobacteriales; family TMED113. Next base: position 9,585 of record PKDT01000071.1, on the reverse strand, counting down.
AACTAGACTCATGGGAGCCCTAATAATGACACATTCGGATGATTTAGGTTTAGTACTTCCTCCAATTTTAGCTCCAATTCAAGTTGTCCTGATTCCAATATATCACAGTCAAGATGAATTCAAGGAAATTACCTTGAAATTAAAAGAGATTTCTGATGTTTTGAAATCAAAAAATATTAGAGTTATTGAAGATTTTAAGGACACTCGCAAACCTGGTTGGAAGTTTTCCGAATATGAACTCAAAGGTGTTCCTATTAGAATCGCAATGGGTCCAAAGGATGTTAAAAACGACTCAGTTGAGATTTTTAGAAGAGATACATTATCAAAACAAAATGTTAAAATTGTTGACATTGCTCAACACATTGAAGATACACTGGATTCTATCCAAAAAAAATTATTTGAAAAAGCCAAAAAATTTAACAAAGAAAACACTCATTACGCTGACAACTTTGAAGACTTTAAAGAAAAAATTAATTTGGGAGGTTTTGTTTATGCACACTGGGATGGAACAAGTGATACGGAAAATACAATTAAAAAAATTACCAAAGCAACAATTAGAACCATACCGTTAAACGAAAAATCCGAAAAAGGAATATGTGTATATAGTGGAAAACCTTCTACTCGCAGAGTAGTTTTTGCTAAATCATACTAAAATTTTTTTTTCATAAGAAAAGTTATTAGATTTGTAGGCTTAAATAAAAAGGTCCGTTCGTCTAGGGGTTAGGACATCAGGTTTTCATCCTGGGAACAGGGGTTCGATTCCCCTACGGACTGCTAAAAATTGGATTATGGCTAACCACAAATCAACAAAAAAAAGAATTCGTTCATCGAAAACTAGAAATGAAGGTAATAAGTATTTACATAAGACTGTAAGGAATGCCATCAGAAATGCCTCCGACAAATCAACGGAAAATTCGAAAGACAAATTGGCTGATAAGAATAAAATTGTTTCCATGATAGATAAACTTGAAAAAAGAAACATAATTCACAAGAACAAAGCGGCTAGACTCAAATCAAGATTGATGAGAAAAAGTAGTTAGAAAAACTATTTTTAATTATGGATTTATTAATCTATGTTGATGAAGTTACTCCAAGAATTTCATACACCTTTAATCATGTTTTTTTAAACCAGCTTGGATTATCTTACAGCCTTATTACTTCACTCACTGATTATAAAAAAGCCAAAACACACAAATTCTCGTACTCAAAAAAAAAAATAGGGTCATCACTTTTTTTTCGATCTCACGGATTATTGTTTGATAGTGACATAAAAAAGTTAATTATAAATCCAAAAGAATTTAAAAACACCAAAGTTTTTTTTGATATCGACGATAATGCTTCTGCATTACCATTTGATCCATTTTCTTGTATCTTTTACATGTTGAGTAGATATGAAGAATACATTAGCTCTGACAAGGATAATCATGAAAGATATAATTATAAGAATAGTATTTCTTATAAATATAATTTTTTGACTGAGCCAATCGTTGAATACTGGATTATCTTTATTAAAGATATTCTTTTATCAAAATTTCCAGATATATCATTGTCTAAAAAAAAATTCAGGTTTATCAATAGCATAGATATTGACAATGGATTTGCATATTTAGGTAAAGGATTTACAAGAACAATTGGTGGTTACCTAAAAAGTCTATTGAAATTCAAATTTAATGAGATATTACAAAGAACTAATGTCTTACTTGGTTTAAAGAGCGATCCATATGACAATTTTGATTACATACTAGAGTTTAGTAAAAAAAATAATTTAAAAACAATTTTTTTTATTTTAATTGGTAATTATTCAACGTTCGATAGAAATATTTATTACCAGAATACAAGATTTCGAAAATTGATAAAAAAAATTAGTAGGCATAGTGAAGTAGGACTTCATTCTTCATATTCATCTAACTTTAAATACCAAAATGTTGACATAGAAAAATTTCGTTTAGAGAATATTATTGGTCACAGAGTTACTAAAAACAGACAACATTACATCAAAATTAATATTCCTCTTACATACCAAAATCTGATAAATAGTAAAATTGAGGAAGATTTTAGCATGGGATACCCAGATCATTATGGCTTTCGAGCAGGAACTGCAAATTCTTTTTACTTTTTTGACTTAAATAAAAATATTCAAACAAGTTTACTAATTCGTCCATTTGTAATTATGGATGTTACATTTAAATATTATTTAAAATTAAAGTTTGATGAAATCAAAATTATCATGGAGGAGTTGATAAATAAGGTTAAACAAGTGGATGGGTGTTTTGTATCAATTTGGCATAATGAAACATTTAATTCTTCAAAATATGACACAAATTGGGTACAGCTGTATGAAAAAATGATTTCAATTTTAAAAAATGAATAATATTAGACTCATCAAAAATACTGTAATTGACAAAAAGAAATGGGATTTATGTGTTGAGGGTTCTGTGAATAGAACTCATTATGCTTTATCATGGTACTTAGATATTGTTGCAGATAAGTGGGATGCAGTAGTATATGGAGACTATGAATTAATCTTTCCTGTAACTTATAAAAATTTAATTCCTTTTATTTCTACTGTAAAGATAATTTATCAACCTATGTTTTGTCAACAACTAGGCTTTTTTTCCAATGACATTGACTTGATAAATGATGAAAAAATACTCAAAAAGATATTAAGTCTCGTTAAAAAAAAATATTCTAGTTTTAGTTATTCGTTTAATAATTTTAACGCAGAGTCAATTAAATTTAATTTTTTTTCCTCAAATTTTAAGGAGGTTTCAAAAAAGACAAATTTAATTCTAAACTTGTTTGATAATTATAAAAATTTACATGTTAATTATAGTGAAAACACTAGGCGTAATTTAAAAAAAACAATTTTATTGGATTTCCGTAAAAGTAACGATAATTTAATTTTTTTAAATTTTTACAAAAAAAATGTTCCTTCGGCGGCTAATCTAAAATCTAAACACTTTAATAAAATCTATAAACTATTAGAAAATTTTAAAAGAAGAGGGAACTCGGAAATTATTCTTGCATATGAAAAGGACATATTGGTTGCTGTTATTTGTATTGTAAAAATTTTCGATACGCACACATTATTGTTTAACGCTTCAATCAGATTACCACAAAATAAAAACTATATGGCGAAGTTGATAGATTTTTATATAAAAAAATATAGTGGTACTAAAAATATCTTAGACTTTGAAGGTTCTTCTTTAGCGGGAGTTAAGAGATTTTATCAGGGTTTTGGTGCTATAGAAAAAAACTATATTAATGTTTCTAAATTTAGATAATAAGAAACGTAGTATAGTTTGTTAGAATTAAACTGTCAAGTCTATCTAAAAAGCCCCCATGTCCCTTTAAAAAAATACCGGATTCTTTTATCTTTAATATTCTTTTAGAATAAGAAACAATTAAATCACCCATTGTAGTTGAAAAGAAAATAATAAATGGAACAAACACATAAGAAACTTGGATATGACTTTCAAATTTATTCTTAAAAAAATATAAAAATAGAACAAGAAAAATAAAACTTCCGATATAACCTTCCAATGTTTTCAAAGGAGAAAAGGAAATGATTTTTTTCTTGCCAAATATTTTACCAATTAAATAACCTCCAACGTCAGAGGATATACAGCTAAAAAAAATGAAAAGAACTAGAATGTTATCAAAATTAGTTTTAATTCTGTATAATAAGTAAAATGAAATGAGTGTATATAACATTAAAACTATTGATATTTTTTTTTTCGTTTTAAAAAAAATACAGTTTTCAAAAATGCACCCCAGCATTAGGAAAAGAAGAAATATATTGATAATTGAGTCAAGGTTTGAATTCAGTATTAAAAATGCAAGTAGAAAGTAAAGCAGACCAGAAAAAAGTCTGTTGATGAAATTTTCATTTCTCATACTATTTTTGAAGATTTGTAATCTTCTATGAGTAATACACTAATATTTTTAATATTTCCGTCAATATTATCGTTGTAATTTTTATTGTGACTTTTTATGGTAGTAATTGTTGATGGAAGGTTGTCAATGTATCTTTTATTTAAGCCCGACATACCTTCGTTGAGACTTTTTACAATTTGAGATGTGTAGGCTATTACGATGTGTTCGTTGGGCAGATTTTTAATATTATTAGGTCCAAGTTGATTTGATGAAAGCATAATTTTACCTTGCTGAGCAATTAAAAATTCACAAGAAGAAATGATACCGTCACATTCCATTTGATGAGTTTGTTTAAATTCAATTGAAGTTTGTTTTAGTAATTCTTGGATAATTTTTTCTCTGCAATAAAGAGATTCAATTTTTAAATTTTCTATTAAAGCATTAATTGTTTTTATTAATTCGTTTTCTTTGTCGCAGTAAAAAAAATTTCCATTATTTTTTATTAGATTTTTTGCAAAGATAATGTCATTTGTATCTTCACTTGAAATTTCATATTGGTTGGAATCAGAACTTTGTTCTTTTACATCAGACTTAAATCCAGTAGCAAGTTTAAATTTGTCAAACAAGTTCATTATTTTTCGCTTTTTTGAATTTTAACTTTTTTAACATTTGGCCATTTTCTTTCGCCAAGAATTTTTTCAAGATCTTCTTTAAAAATTACTTCTTTCTTCAAAAGCAATTTTGCTAGTTCGGTAAGTGAGTCTTGATATTTTTTTAGAATTTCTTTTGCTCTTTTGTATTCAATGTCAATAATTTTCTTTATTTCCATATCAATTTTTTTGGCTGTATCCTCGCTGTAGGGTTTGCTGAAGCTTTGTTCGCCAGATGAATCATAATATGTAACGTTTCCTATTTTTTCGTTGAATCCGTAAACCAAAACCATTGCCTTTGCTTGTTTTGAAACTTTTTCAAGGTCATTTAGTGCACCGGTGGATGTTTTTTTATAAATTATTTCTTCTGCAGCTCTTCCCCCCAAAGTAGCACACATTTCATCAAGCATTTGTTCAGAGCGAGTAATTTGTCTTTCATCAGGTAAATACCATGCAGCTCCAAGAGATTTTCCTCTTGGCACAATTGTTACTTTGACTAGTGGCGCTGCATATCTCAACATCCAGCTAACAACTGCATGTCCAGACTCATGATAAGCAATAATTTCTCTTTCTTCTTCTGTCATTAATTTATTTTTTCTTTCGACACCCCCGACTATTCTGTCTACGGCGTCAAGAAAATCTTGTTTGGAAATTTGTTTTTTATTTTTTCGTGCTGCAATTAACGCGGATTCGTTGCATAAATTAGCAATGTCAGCCCCACTGAATCCAGGAGTCTGTTTTGCTAGAAAATCCAAGTCTAAATCTTTAGAAACTTTAAGATTTTTAGTGTGAACTTTAAAAATTTCTTTTCTTTCAGTTAGCTCCGGAAGATCAACATAGATTTGTCTATCAAATCGCCCAGCTCTGACAAGTGCTTTGTCAAGAACATCAGCACGATTTGTCGCAGCAATTACTATTACATGGTGATTAGTTCCAAATCCATCCATTTCTGTTAAAAGCTGGTTGAGTGTATTCTCTCTCTCATCATTCGCTCCCGTGATTTGGTTTTTCCCTCTGCTTCTACCAATTGCATCAATCTCATCAATAAAAACTATTGAGGGAGATTTAGACTTTGCAGTTTTGAAAAGATCCCTAACTCTTGAAGCACCAACACCGACAAACATTTCAACAAAGTCAGATCCGCTTAATGAAAAAAAAGGAACTTTCGCCTCGCCAGCTACAGCTTTTGCCAATAATGTTTTTCCTGTCCCTGGAGGACCAACAAGCAATACACCTTTTGGAATTTTCCCACCAAGTGAGGTGTATTTTTTTGGATTTTTTAAAAAATCAACAATTTCTTTGACTTCTTCTTTGGCCCCTTCAAGTCCAGCTACATCATTGAAATTAGTCTTTTCTTTTGTGTCTTTGTCGAATAATTCTGCTTTTGACTTTCCAATATTGAATATACTTCCACCAGCACCGGCACCACCACTCATTCTTTTCATAATAAGAAACCAAATACCTATCATTATTACAAGCGGAACTATCCATCCAATTAAATCTCCGAAAACATTTTTTCTTGTATCAACATCAGGAACGATTTGATCATTTACAGAGATATTAGGATTTTTTTTATAAAAGTCTTTGAGATCATTTTCAAACTGTTCTCCGCTTGTTACATTGAAGTAATAGTGAGGTCTGTTACCAAGTCTTGACGAATTTGTATTAACCGACTTATGTTTTTCCTTCTCAATTGCAGATTTTTTCAAATGAACTTCAACATATTCATTATTTACAATCGTAACTCTTTCAACTTCGTTCTCAACAAGCATTTCTGTCAGAAATTTTTGTTTATTGATTTTTTTAAGAGGAGAGCTGACTGTGTTAACAAATTGTAATGCAATAAAAATTAGAGCAATACCAGCATATATCCAATAAAAGTTGAAGTTTTGAGTTCTATTATTTTTTTTCTTCACTTATTTAATAATTAATAGTTTTACCATCACCCCATAATTCTTCAAGTTTATATTTTTGTCTTGTTTCCTTATGAAAAATATGTATAACGATATCAAAATAGTCCAATAGTCTCCAGTTAGTATTCTTGCCTTCGTCTTTCCACAATTTAAGATTCATTTTTTCAAACAATATTTTCTCAATGCTTGTTGAAATTGCATTAATTTGTGTAAGAGAGTTTGCACTACAAATAATAAAAAAGGAACATGGAGAATTTAGTATTTTATCAAAATCAATTATGGTGATGTCTGAACCTTTTTTATCCTTTATTCCTTCTACAATCAAATTTATGTTTTTATTTTTTTGGATTGAACTAATTGGTATAATTTTAACTAATTTTAATAACAAAAATAAAATATTTAGTTTAAAACACACCTTAATTTATCTCAATTTATTTAATGAAAAAATGTTTTGATATCATAATCAGTTATTCTAATTTAAAGTCAACAAATGATTTTATAATTAACCAACATAAATTTTTTCTTAATCCAAAAAATATTATTGTATTAACTCATAACCAAATTAATGGTAGGGGGAGTTACGGAAAAAAATGGTTTTCAGACGAAAATAGTTTGACTTTTTCTTTCTCATATAAATCCCAAAATCTTAAACTTTCAAGGGAAATTTTAATGTTAACAGCAAATTCAATTTTAAATTATTTAAAAACTGTTAACATATGTGCACATATTAAATATCCAAATGACATTTTCGTTGGAGGAAAAAAAATTGCTGGAATTCTTGTGGAAAGGATCTCGAGTCCAATCGGAAATTTTATAGTTTCAGGTGTGGGGTTAAATTTAAATAACAAAAGTTTCCCAAATTATTTAACTAACCCAGTATCCGTTTATCAAATAAATAATAAAAAATTAAATAAAGAAAATGTTTTAACTGATTTAATTAATGAGATTACTAACTCAATTGAGTTGAATGAAAATGATAAGCCAAACATAAAAGATAATTTTTTGAATCATTTACATGGATTTAATAACTATGTCCCATGCTCTTTAAATGGAAGAAGTCATAAAATTATGTTAAAAGATGTGTTGGATAATGGGACTATATTAATAAAAATCAAAGGAGACAATAAGTTGTTAAAAATCGATACAAAGGATATTCGATTTTTGTTAGACTAGTTGATTTTGGTGCCAATTTTTAAGTTCTTTTTTTTCAGAATTTGATATTATATTTTTTTTAAAGGCAGTATCTATCAGAGTAGTGTAATTACAAAGTGAGTAAAATGGAAAATCAATAGAATCAAGTTTGAAAAATTCATATGAAAATATTGACATTAATGCCAATATTTCACAATTTTGACTTCTTATTGCATTTACTGCTTTCATGCTACTTTTGCCAGTACTTACTAAATCTTCTAAAACAACAACCTTTGATTTCTCTTTAAGAAATCCTTCAATCATGTTTTTTTGTCCATGTTCTTTGGGTTTGTTTCTAATGTAGACAAATGGGCATTTTAGTTTATTTGCTATCAGCATCCCGAGTGGAATGCCACCTGTTGCAACGGCAGCAATTACGTCTAAATTATTAATTTTTTTTTTTATAATTTCACAGAAAAAATCAGTGACTGTTTCTCTTTGTTGAACAAATGATAATAAAAGTCTATTGTCGCAATATATTGGAGCTAATTTTCCTGATGACCATGTGAAGGGATTTGAGGGTTGAAGTTTGACTGCGTTAATACTAAGTAAAACTTTTGCAACTTCATAGGAAATATTTTTTTCAATCAACATTTAGCAAATGTATAAAGTTTTTCTTAATAATTATTTTATTGTATTTGGAAACTGTAATAGTTTTTCAAGAAAATGTGATTGTATGTATTGTAGCTTGTTTTACGTTAAAAAAACTAAAAACAAAATTGTCACAATAGATGAAATTAATTTTATAATTCATAAAAAAATTAAAGTAGACTCAAACTTTTTTATAATTTCAGAAAAATTCGTTAAACTATTTTATGATTTTAAATCACGATTAAAAAATATTTCAGCGGCAGGTGGACTTGTTTTAAACGCGGAAAACAAAATTTTGACAATATATAAAAATAATGTGTGGGACTTGCCAAAGGGAAAAGTCCAAAATGAAAATATTTTAGAAGCAGCTGTAAGGGAAATAAAAGAAGAAACTAATGCAGATGTTGATTTGATAAAAAAAAACAAGATTATTACTTGGCATATTTATTATGAATTAGAGCGAATTAATCTCAAGGAAACATCATGGTTTTTAATGAGAATAAAAAATAATACAACTCTTATACCTCAGAAAGAAGAGTCTATAACAAATTTAAGATGGGCAGATGTTGATGAATTTCAGAATTTAAAAACATATAATTCAATTAAAGAGGTTGTTTTAAACTTTATAAATTTGATGTACTAATTTTATCACCTCCGAATGCAGGAACATATCAAGGTCTCCACCATTTTTAATTATTTCTTTAACCAGGGATGACGATATGGATGAATGTTCAAGTTTTGGAAAAAAAAATAAAGTTGTGACGTCATTTTTAATTTTTTTGTTGATTGTGGAAATTTTCTTTTCATATTCAAAATCATAGATGTCTCTTATGCCTCGAACTATGAACTTTGCATTGATTTCTTTGCAAAAATCAATAGTCAACCCACTGTAACTTTCAACAATAATATTTTTATTTTTTGAAAAAATAGAATTTATAAATTTAATTCTTTCTTTTTTGTTAAAAAGCTGATTTTTACTGTTGTTGTCTCCAATGCCAATCACGACTTTGTCAAATAACTTAACTGTCTCCAATACAATATCTATGTGTCCTAATGTTATAGGGTCAAAACTACCTGGATATAATGCAATTTTTTTCATTTTATTTAAAAAAACTAAAATTTACTTTACCATATTTTTTTGTGTCAAAAAAAAACGGAGTTCCTTCAAATTTAATATACTTTGAGTGTTCAATAATTAAATTTCCCTTTTCATTTAAAAATTTTTTATCTATGATTGTATTTATAATGCTCTTATATTTTTCTTTGTTAAATGTGTAAGGTGGATCCACAAAAATTATATCAAATTTGTCTTTATTTTTTTTTAAATATTGAAATACATCACTTTTGATAATGCTCAGTTGATT